>NZ_CAWMRY010000008.1:0-139503 GCF_963870295.1 Aeromonas sp. ANP5
GAGGTTATCGACGAGGTTGTTTGCGTTGCCGCTTGCCCTGTCGATGGAGGCGCATTATAGGGAACAGATTCTTTCTGGCAAGCAGATAATTGCAAAAAGATGGCTTTCGCTGTTCGTTCGCTCACAAAGCCACCAATTGGCATATTAAACCGACGAAATCAGCTCACCGCAGGTACCGCAACGGCAAAATCGTGCAGACTGTCATAGAGAGCATCGGCAAGCGCACTACCCGTTTCGGTCACCGGCTTACCGGTTCTGACCATGATCTTGTGACCGACACCAGCATTGACGGCAGCTTTCAGATCGGAAGGCTTGTCACCCACCATATAGGAACGACTCATGTCGATCCCCAGTTCCTGTTGCGCCAACAGCAGCATGCCTGGCTCCGGCTTGCGGCAATCACAGGGGACGCCGTGATCCGGATGATGGGGGCAGAAGTAGATGCCATCGAGATCCACATCCCGATCAGCCAGTGACCAATCCATCCATTCAGTCAGATTCATGAAGTCATCTTCACTGAAGTAGCCGCGGGCGATTCCGGACTGGTTGGTGACGACGACCAGCAGATAGCCTTTCTTTTTGAGGAGCTGCAGAGCGTCTATGACTCCGGGCAGAAAATGGAAATCATCGACCTGACTGACATAGCCAGTGTCTTCATTGATGACACCGTCACGATCCAGAAAAATGGCGGGGTTGCTCACGGAAACTACCTCTATCAATGGTTTTGCCCAGTATCTCACAGGCCATAAATAGCCCCAAAAATAAAAGGGGTGGCCGAAGCCACCCCTTTTCATGTTTGTATATAACGAATCGATTAGGCGATTACGCTAGCTACAACACCAGCACCTACGGTACGGCCACCTTCACGGATAGCGAAACGCAGGCCGTCGTCCATCGCGATCGGAGCAATCAGGGTAACAACCATTTTGATGTTGTCGCCCGGCATTACCATCTCTACGCCTTCCGGCAGTTCAATGGTACCGGTCACGTCGGTAGTACGGAAGTAGAACTGCGGACGGTAGCCTTTGAAGAACGGGGTATGACGACCACCTTCTTCTTTGGACAGTACGTACACTTCAGATTCAAACTTGGTGTGCGGCTTGATAGAACCCGGCTTGGCCAGTACCTGACCACGCTCTACGTCTTCACGCTTAACACCACGCAGCAGCGCGCCGATGTTCTCGCCTGCACGACCTTCGTCCAGCAGCTTACGGAACATTTCAACACCGGTACAGGTGGTAGAAACGGTATCTTTGATACCAACGATTTCTACGGTCTCACCTACTTTAACGATACCGCGCTCTACACGACCGGTAACTACGGTACCACGGCCAGCGATAGAGAATACGTCTTCGATAGGCATCAGGAACGGCTGGTCAATCGCGCGCTCCGGCTCCGGGATGTAGGTATCCAGGTGGCCAGCCAGCTCGATGATCTTCTCTTCCCACTGAGCGTCGCCTTCCAGCGCTTTCAGTGCGGAACCACGAACTACCGGCAGGTCATCACCCGGGAAGTCGTACTCGGTCAGCAGTTCACGAACTTCCATCTCTACCAGTTCGAGCAGCTCTTCGTCATCAACCATGTCACACTTGTTCATGAACACGATCATGTACGGGATACCAACCTGACGACCCAGCAGGATGTGCTCACGAGTCTGCGGCATCGGGCCGTCAGTCGCTGCTACTACCAGGATCGCGCCGTCCATCTGGGCAGCACCGGTGATCATGTTTTTAACGTAGTCGGCGTGACCCGGGCAGTCTACGTGGGCGTAGTGACGGGTAGCGGTGTCGTATTCTACGTGGGAGGTGTTGATGGTGATACCACGCTCACGCTCTTCCGGTGCCTTGTCGATCTGGTCGAAGGCGAAAGCTTTACCACCGAAGTGCTTGGCCAGCACGTTGGTGATAGCTGCAGTCAGGGTGGTTTTACCGTGGTCAACGTGGCCGATGGTGCCGACGTTTACGTGCGGTTTATTACGCTCAAATTTTTCTTTAGACACGACGTAGTCCTTCTAGGTTAAACCCGCCTACCGTCGTAGGCGGGGAATCTTAAATTACTTGGATTTGCGCTCTTCGATCACGGCTTGTGCAACGTTGGTCGGTGCATCGTGATACTTGGCGAATTCCATGGCGTAGGAAGCACGACCCTGGGTAGCGGAACGCAGTGCAGTTGCATAACCGAACATTTCGGCCAGCGGCACCAGAGCACGTACGATCTTGCCGGACGGGCCATCTTCCATACCTTCGATCAGGCCACGACGACGGTTCAGGTCACCGATAACGTCGCCCATGTAATCTTCCGGAGTTTCAACTTCTACTTTCATGATCGGCTCGAGCAGAACCGGGTTGGCTTTCATGAAGCCAGCCTTAAAGGCCATGGAAGCAGCGATTTTGAACGCCAGTTCGGAAGAGTCGACATCGTGGTAAGAACCGAAGTGCAGACGCACCCCCAGATCCATAACCGGGTAACCAGCCAGCGGACCAGATTTGAGCTGCTCACGGATACCTTTATCAACACCCGGGATGAATTCACCAGGAATGACACCACCTTTGATGTCGTTGACGAATTCGTAGGCTTTGCCTTCTTCCAGCGGGTACATGTCGATAACAACATGACCGTACTGACCGCGACCACCAGACTGCTTGGCATGCTTGCCTTCGATGTCTTTAACGGTGGTACGGATGGTTTCACGGTAGGCAACCTGCGGCTTACCTACGTTGGCTTCAACCTTGAACTCGCGACGCATACGGTCAACGATGATGTCCAGGTGCAGCTCACCCATACCAGCGATGATGGTTTGACCTGACTCTTCGTCAGTCCATACGCGGAAGGACGGATCTTCCTGAGCCAGACGGCCCAGTGCCAGACCCATCTTCTCCTGGTCAGCCTTGGTTTTCGGCTCAACCGCGATAGAAATTACCGGCTCCGGGAATTCCATACGCTCGAGGATGATCGGTGCGTTCGGGTCACACAGGGTGTCACCAGTGGTCACGTCTTTCAGACCGATAGCAGCAGCGATGTCACCAGCGCGTACTTCTTTGATCTCTTCACGCTTGTTGGCATGCATCTGAACGATACGGCCAAAACGCTCGCGCTTGTCCTTGACGGAGTTCAGCACGGTGTCACCGGAGTTGATCACGCCAGAGTAGACACGGAAGAAGGTCAGGTTACCAACGAACGGGTCGGTAGCGATCTTGAACGCCAGAGCAGAGAACGGCTCGTCATCAGAAGCGTGACGCTCGTCTTTGGTCTCGCCGTCCATTTTCAGGCCGTCGATAGCAGCAACGTCGGTCGGAGCCGGCAGGTACTCGATCACGGCATCCAGCATTGCCTGTACGCCCTTGTTCTTGAACGCGGAGCCACAGGTTACCAGGATGATTTCGTTGTTCAGCACGCGCTGACGCAGAGCACCTTTGATCTCTTCCTCGGTCAGCTCTTCGCCGCCCAGGTATTTTTCCATCAGGTCTTCAGACGCTTCAGCAGCGGCTTCAACCAGATTCATGCGCATTTCTTGCGCCTGTTCCAGCAACTCGGCCGGGACGTCTTCGTAATCGAAGGATACGCCCTGATCAGCTTCATTCCAGTTGATGGCTTTCATCTTGACCAGGTCAACAACGCCCTTGAAGTTCTCTTCAGAGCCGATGTTCAGCTGAAGGGGAACCGGAGTACCTTTCAGACGGGTCTTGATGTGCTCAACGCAGCGCAGGAAGTTGGCGCCGGTACGGTCCATCTTGTTGACGAACGCGATACGGGGAACCTTGTACTTGTTAGCCTGACGCCATACGGTTTCAGACTGTGGCTGTACGCCACCTACGGCACAGTACACCATCACGGCACCGTCCAGAACACGCATTGAACGCTCTACTTCGATAGTAAAGTCAACGTGGCCCGGGGTATCGATGATGTTGATACGGTGCGGTTGGAACTGTTTACCCATACCGGACCAGAAAGCGGTGGTCGCGGCGGAGGTGATGGTGATACCACGCTCTTGTTCCTGTTCCATCCAGTCCATGGTGGCAGCGCCATCGTGAACTTCACCGATCTTGTGACTTACACCGGTGTAAAACAGTACGCGCTCGGTAGTAGTAGTCTTACCGGCGTCAATGTGAGCGGAGATACCGATGTTACGATAACGCTCAATGGGGGTTGTACGAGCCATTGTCATCCTCTTACTAAGGCGCTTGTCCCTAGATAATTAAAGGTGCGCAGAGTCAAAAGACCCTGCGCAAGCGGATTACCAGCGGAAGTGAGCGAAGGCTTTGTTCGCTTCAGCCATACGGTGAACGTCTTCACGTTTCTTGACAGACGAACCCTTATTGTCAGCGGCATCCAGCAGCTCGCCAGCCAGACGCTGAGCCATTGATTTTTCACCACGTTTACGAGCGGCATCAACCAACCAGCGCATTGCCAGGGCATTGCGACGTACCGGACGAACTTCTACCGGCACCTGATAGGTTGCACCACCGACGCGACGAGATTTAACCTCGACCGCCGGACGAATGTTATCCAGAGCTTCTTCGAATACGGCCAGGTGCTCTTTGCCAGATTTGGTGGCAATGATGTCCAGGGCGCCATAAACAATGGCTTCTGCAACAGATTTCTTACCGTCAACCATTACTACGTTGACAAATTTAGCCAGCAGCTCTGATCCGAACTTGGGATCTGGCAGGATTTTACGCTGACCAACAACACGACGTCTTGGCATTTCAAATTCTCCGTAACTTCAGGGATTACCCAAAACTAGAAAGCTATCTAACTAGAAACGAATTAACGTTTGGCCTTACTTAACGGAGAACCATTAAGCTTTAGGACGCTTCACGCCATACTTGGAGCGAGCCTGCTTACGGTCTTTAACACCGGCACAGTCCAACGCACCACGAACGGTGTGATAACGAACACCTGGCAAGTCTTTTACACGACCGCCACGGATCAGAACAACAGAGTGCTCTTGCAGGTTGTGACCTTCACCGCCGATGTAGGAGGTGACTTCGAAGCCGTTGGTCAGACGTACACGGCACACTTTACGCAGTGCAGAGTTAGGCTTCTTCGGGGTGGTGGTATATACACGAGTGCATACGCCACGCTTCTGAGGGCACGCTTCCAGCGCCGGCACGTTGCTTTTCACAACGAGCTTGATGCGTGGCTTGCGAACCAACTGGTTAATAGTTGCCATCAAAAGGCTCCTGATAATGACTTCATAAACGTGTGGAAAATCCTCCCCGCAGATACGGGGACGCGAAATTTTATGCCCTGTTGTCTGGGGAGTCAAGATTTATACAATTTGCGTCACAAAAGGGCAATTCGGATCCGTTTGCTTTCACGGCATCGCCTTGAATTTTCTTGAAAATATGCTGCTCAGCCACCCCAGGTGCGCGGGGAACCTTTTTGCGCAATCAGTGCCACCAGATCCGCCATATCGAGCACATTGCCCACCCGATGCTGCAAACCGCGAGCTTGCAGGTCTTCCTGCATCACATAAAGCGGGATACCCGCCAGCCGCGCGCTCCACTGGGGAGCCGATGCCGCAATCACGGCATCCTGCATCAGTACCAGCTCATCCTCGGGCTGAAGGTATGAGAGCGCCTCTGCCAGAGCCTGACTCTGAAAGGGGGAGTTCAATATCAGATGCAACATGGAGACCTCAAAAGCTGATGTGAGTCGAACACTGTGCCCAGCGCCGAGCCAGTTCCTGGCGCGGCAGACTCTCGACGGGGATCAGCAGATCATCCACTGTCACGCCACGCTCTGCCAGCGAGTCAGCACAAACATAGACCTCTTCGATGTCGTAGAGTTCCAGCATCTTGAAGGTGGGCGCGTAGTGGCGCTGCAAAATGGCGGCAGGCTGCTGCTCCTTGAGCAGTTGCAGCACACCGTCCCCAATCAGGAAGAGCGCCAGCTCATCGGTCATGGCCGAGGTGGCCAGCAGGGCATCCAGTCCTTCCCGGCCGGCGGCATGGCCATGGGGGCCACGACTGCAGATAAAGGCGATTTTCTTGTTCATGACTCCCCCTAGAACTGAACCAGCCGATCGGCGGTGAGCGCAGCCTCGGCCAACTGGCCCAGACCGCTCAGGCAAAATGGCGCTTGCAGATTGAAGTGCTCCTGCCCTGCCCCCTTGGCTTCCTGTTCATCGAGCACACCGCGTCGCATGGCGGCGGCGACGCAAACGTCGATACCGATCCCCTGCTCTTCTGCCAGATCTCGCCACAGACGCACCAGGTCAGTCTCATCGGATGCAGGCAGATGCAAACCGTTGCCGTTGCAGACCCCATCTTGATAGAAGAACAGGTGGGACAAGGTATGCCCCTGTGCCAACAGGGTGCGGGCAAAACGATAGGCGGTGCTGGCCGATTGGGTGCCATAGGCAGGCCCCGTGACCAGGATGGCAAAACTCAGACTCATAGCAGGACTCCTGTGCTGACCCGGTCCATTTTACGCCAAAAACAAAAAAGCCCCTGCCAGGAGGGGCTTGATTCAATCTGTTGATCAGAGATGGGCAATCGCCTCGACCTCGACCAGCACATCTTTCGGCAGACGAGCCACCTCCACGCAGGAGCGGGCTGGTGCCGCATCGCCAAAGTAGCGGGCATAGACCTGGTTGAAGGCAACGAAGTTGTTCATGTCGCTCAGGAAGCAGGTGGTTTTGACCACTTTGCTGGCATCGGCACCGGCAGCGTGCAACACGGCAACCAGATTCTTCATCACCCGTTCGGCCTGCTCTTCAATGCCGCCAGCCACGATTTCCATGGTGGCAGGATCGAGCGGGATCTGCCCGGAGGTGAAGATCATCTCGCCAACCTTGGTAGCCTGAACATACGGACCAATCGCGGCAGGCGCCTTGTCGGTTGCAATCACTTCTTTAGCCATTCATCTATCCCCTTCTGGAATGAGTTACTCGTTCTCGTCTTCACCCTGCTTGCGCTGTCGGATGTAAAGATAAACGGTATGTTTTGAAATATTGAGTTTGTCCGCCACCAGATTGATCGAATCCTTGATGTCAAAAATGCCCTTCTCGAACAGCTGGGTCACGATGAAGCGATTCTTGGCATTGTTGGCCACGGTGGGATCGCGATTGATCTCGTCGATGGTGTTATCCACCGTCTGGGCAACCAGCTCTTCCACGCTGTTGGCAAAGGTCTCTGGTGACTGGCGCGCCGCCTGCTGGGGCGTCGGGAAAAATTCGGCCACGAACTCGTGGAAAGGCGCATTGATGTGTAGATTGATGCAGATAAGCCCCACCACTTGTCGCTCGCGGTTGCGAATGGCGATGGTGCTCGACTTCATCAGCGCGCCGGTACGGCTGCGAGCGAAATAGCTCTGGGTGTAATCCTGGCCGGTGCTCTCGATGTCCTTGAGCATGCGCAGGGCGAGATCGGTGATGGGCGCCCCGAGGGTGCGTCCGGTATTGAAGCCGTTGGCGATCTTGATCACCGACTCGTGCAGATTTTCCAGGGAGTGGAGTACCACTTCACAATGCTTGCCGAACAGCTCGGCCAAACCATCGATGAGCCCATCGTATGAGCGCAACAATTCCCTGTCTTCATCTGTAAAAGTGCGGCTGATCAGCTGTTCTTCGGGAAGCATGGCTTCCTCGATACCGACAGTCATGTTCTACCCCTGTAATAACCATTCAACTTTCCCGAGTTTTAAATTGCAGGGGAGTAAAGTCAACTTTTTTTGATTTTTTACTCTACAACTTTGCTCTGGATCATCCTGAAACCCGCGCTGCGTCTACCTTTTCCGAGGAATTGGCCAACAAAAAGGGCTCCTTGAAGGAGCCCTTTTCAATCACGGATGACGAGTTACTCTTCGTCGAAGCTACCGGCTGCGTTCAGCAGATCCGCCAGGTTCTGCTCCGCTTCATCAGCGGTCACCTGCGGGGTACCAACAGCACGAGCTGCGGCAGCACGCTGGTTGATCCGGCTATGGTGGTAGGCAAAGCCGGTACCAGCCGGGATCAGACGACCCACGATGACGTTCTCTTTCAGACCACGCAGTTCATCACGCTTGCCACCTACGGCGGCTTCGGTCAGAACGCGAGTGGTTTCCTGGAAGGAAGCCGCGGAGATGAAGGACTCGGTGCTCAGAGATGCCTTGGTAATACCCATCAGTACATGACGGTAGGTCGCAGGGGTCTTGCCCTCGGCAACCAGCTTACGGTTGGCAATCTTCACACGAGCCACTTCGACCTGTTCGCCTTCGATCAGATCGGTATCGCCAGCGCTCAGGATCTCGCACTTGCGCAGCATCTGACGAACGATGACTTCGATGTGCTTGTCGTTGATCTTAACGCCTTGCAGACGGTAAACGTCCTGCACTTCGTTGGCGATGTAGTTGGCGACCGGGCTGATACCGCGCAGACGCAGGATGTCGTGAGCAGACTCAGGACCGTCCGCCAGCACTTCACCCTTCTCAACTTTTTCACCTTCGAACACGTTCAGGTTACGCCACTTCGGAATCATCTCTTCGTAGACGTTGCCACCATCGGTCGGGGTGATGACCAGACGGCGTTTGCCCTTGGTCTCTTTCCCGAAGGAGATGGTACCGGAGATCTCGGCCAGAATTGCCGGTTCCTTCGGTTGACGTGCTTCGAACAGATCCGCAACGCGCGGCAGACCACCGGTGATGTCCTTGGTACCGCCGGACTCTTGCGGGATACGCGCTACCGCGTCACCCACGCCCACGTTGGCACCATCTTCCAGGTTCACGATCGCCTTGCCCGGCAGGAAGTACTGGGCGGCTACATCGGTACCCGGGATCATCACGTCTTTGCCGTTCAGGTCGACCAGTTTAACGGTCGGACGCATCTCTTTACCGGCGCTCGGACGCTCGTTGACGTCCAGAACAACGATAGAAGAGAGACCGGTCAGCTCGTCGGTCTGACGAGTGATGGTCACGCCATCGATCATGTGTTCGAACTGCAGGCGACCTGCCACTTCGGTGATGATCGGGTGGGTGTGCGGATCCCAGTTAGCAACGGTCTCTCCAGCACTCACGGCCTGGCCGTCCTTCACTTCCAGCACGGAACCGTAAGGCAGCTTGTGGCTTTCCTTGGTACGGCCCATGTCGTCCATGATGGTCAGTTCGGTAGAACGTGAGGTGATAACCAGTTTGTCATCGCTGTTGTGAACGAACTTGGCGTTCTGCAGTTTGATGCTACCGGTGTTCTTGACCTGGATGCTGCTTTCAGCAGCGGCACGAGATGCAGCACCACCGATGTGGAAAGTACGCATCGTCAGCTGGGTACCCGGTTCACCGATGGACTGGGCGGCGATAACACCGACTGCCTCACCCTTGTTAACCAGGTGACCACGGGCCAGATCACGGCCGTAGCAGTGAGCACAGTTACCGAAGTCGGTTTCACAGGTGATGGCAGAACGTACCTTCACACGGTCAACGGAGTTACGCTCCAACAGGTCACACAGCTGCTCGTCGAGCAGGGTGTTGCGAGCGACCAGGATCTCGTCCTCGGTACCCGGCTTGATGACATCTTCTGCCACCACACGACCCAGCACGCGCTCACGCAGCGGCTCGACCACGTCGCCACCCTCGATCAGCGGAGTCATCCACAGACCGTCGGTAGTGCCGCAATCGTCCTCGGTGATCACCATGTCCTGCGCCACGTCTACCAGACGACGAGTCAGGTAACCGGAGTTCGCAGTCTTCAGTGCGGTATCCGCCAGACCCTTACGAGCACCGTGGGTAGAGATAAAGTACTGCAGTACGTTCAGACCTTCGCGGAAGTTCGCGATGATCGGGGTCTCGATGATGGAGCCATCCGGCTTGGCCATCAGGCCACGCATACCGGCCAGCTGACGGATCTGGGCGGCGGAACCACGCGCACCAGAGTCGGCCATCATAAAGATGCTGTTGAACGAGGCCTGCTCTTCTTCTTCACCCAGCGAGTTGACGTTACGCTCTTTGGACAAGTTCTCCATCATGGCCTTGGAGACGCGCTCGTTGGCGCTGGCCCAGATATCGATAACCTTGTTGTAACGCTCGCCCGCAGTTACCAGACCTGACAGGAACTGGTCCTGAATCTCGGCAACTTCGGCTTCGGCTGCCGCGATGATGTCTTTCTTGGCATCCGGGATGACCATGTCATCGATACCAACGGAAGCACCGGACAGGGCCGCGTAGTGGAAACCGGTATACATCAGCTGGTCAGCGAAGATAACGGTGTCCTTCAGGCCCTGCTTGCGATAGCAGGTGTTCAGCAGACGGGAGATGAGCTTTTTGCCCAGCGCCTTGTTGGATACGCATTTGATCCAGTTCTGCGGATTGGCATCCAGATCAGCCTGTTCTGCAGCAGTCAGCACCTTCGGCTCGTCGATCAGGGCGTATTCCATGCCTTTCGGCAGGATCAGGCTCAGGATCGCACGACCAACGGTGGTGTTCTTCATCTCGGTGTGTTCACGCAGAGAACCGTCTTCCTGACGCAGGTATTCGGTAATGCGTACTTTCACACGAGCATGCAGATCGGCCAGACCGGCACGATATACTTTCTCGGCTTCTTTCGGGCCGGCCAGCACCATACCTTCGCCTTTGGCGTTGATACGGGCACGGGTCATGTAGTACAGACCCAAGACCACGTCCTGAGAAGGAACGATGATCGGCTCACCGGAGGCAGGCGACAGGATGTTGTTGGTAGACATCATCAGCGCACGCGCTTCCAGCTGGGCTTCCAGGGTCAGCGGTACGTGGACCGCCATCTGGTCACCATCGAAGTCCGCGTTATACGCAGCACAAACCAGCGGGTGCAGCTGGATTGCCTTGCCTTCGACCAGAGTCGGTTCGAATGCCTGGATACCCAGACGGTGCAGAGTCGGTGCACGGTTCAACAGAACCGGGTGTTCGCGGATCACTTCGTCCAGGATATCCCAAACGACAGCTTCCTCACGCTCCACCATCTTCTTGGCGGCCTTGATAGTGGTCGCCAGACCGCGGGTTTCCAGCTTGCCATAGATGAACGGCTTGAACAGTTCCAGCGCCATCTTCTTCGGCAGACCGCACTGATGCAGACGCAGAGTCGGGCCTACGGTGATAACGGAACGACCGGAGTAGTCGACACGCTTACCGAGCAAGTTCTGACGGAAACGACCCTGCTTACCCTTGATCATGTCGGCCAGGGATTTCAGCGGGCGCTTGTTGGAACCTGTGATGGCACGACCGCGACGGCCGTTATCCAGCAGTGCATCGACGGACTCTTGCAGCATACGCTTTTCGTTGCGCACGATGATGTCCGGAGCAGCCAGATCCAGCAGACGCTTCAAGCGGTTGTTACGGTTGATCACGCGACGGTACAGATCGTTCAGATCGGAAGTCGCGAAACGGCCGCCGTCCAGCGGTACCAGCGGACGCAGGTCCGGCGGCAGCACAGGCAGCACTGTCATGATCATCCACTCCGGCTTGTTGCCGGACTGCAGGAAAGCTTCCATCAGCTTCAGACGCTTGGTAGTCTTCTTGCGCTTGGTCTCGGAGTTGGTTTGATCCAGCTCCTCACGCATGGTTTTGACTTCACCTTCCAGATCGATAGCGCGCAGCAATGCCAGGATTGCTTCGGCACCCATCTTGGCGTCAAATTCGTCGCCCCACTCTTCCAGCGCATCCAGGTACTGCTCTTCAGAGAGCATCTGGCTGCGTTCGAGGTTGGTCATGCCCGGCTCGATTACGACGAAAGATTCGAAGTAGAGCACGCGCTCGATGTCGCGCAGGGTCATGTCCAGCAGCAGACCGATACGGGACGGCAGGGACTTCAGGAACCAGATGTGGGCAGTCGGGCTGGCCAGCTCGATGTGGCCCATACGCTCACGACGGACCTTGGTCTGGGTCACTTCAACGCCGCACTTCTCACAGATCACACCACGGTGTTTCAGGCGCTTGTACTTGCCGCACAGACACTCGTAGTCCTTCACCGGTCCGAAGATACGGGCGCAGAACAGACCATCACGCTCCGGCTTGAAAGTCCGGTAGTTGATGGTCTCAGGCTTTTTGACCTCACCGAATGACCAGGAGCGGATCATGTCAGGAGAGGCCAGACCGATCTTGATACTGTCAAACTCTTCGGTCTTGGTCTGAGCCTTCAAAAACTTGAGTAAGTCTTTCACGTGTTTCCCCTGTCAGGAGTCTAACCTCGGCGCCCCGGCTGCCAAAACAGCGGGGCGCCCACGTCAATTCTCGAACAATAAGAGCGAGCTCTTACTCTTCGTCCAGCTCGATGTTGATACCCAGAGAGCGGATTTCCTTCAGCAATACGTTGAAGGATTCGGGCATGCCCGGCTCCATACGGTGGTCGCCATCCACGATGTTCTTATACATCTTGGTACGGCCATTCACATCGTCAGACTTGACGGTCAGCATTTCCTGCAGGGTATATGCCGCACCGTAAGCCTCCAGGGCCCACACTTCCATCTCACCGAAACGCTGACCACCGAACTGAGCCTTACCACCCAGCGGCTGCTGGGTAACCAGGCTGTAAGAACCGGTAGAACGCGCGTGCATCTTGTCGTCGACCAAGTGGTTCAGCTTGAGCATGTACATGTAACCAACGGTTACTTTACGCTCGAAGCGGTTACCGGTACGGCCATCGAACAGATCAATCTGACCGGATTCCGGCAGATCAGCCAGCTTCAGCAGGGCTTTGATTTCGCGCTCTTTGGCACCATCAAAGACTGGAGTAGCAACCGGCAGACCCTTACGCAGGTTACCCACCAGGGTACGTACGTCGTCATCAGACAGTTCGGCGATGTTCACTTGCTGGGTGTCCTTCTCGCCCAGGTCATAGACCTGTTGCAGGAAGTTTCGCATCTCGTGCAGCTCGCGCTGCTCTTTGACCATGCGATCGATCTTCTCGCCGATACCCTTGGCCGCAAGGCCCAGGTGCACTTCGAGGATCTGACCGATGTTCATACGGGATGGTACGCCCAGCGGGTTCAGTACGATGTCGACCGGACGGCCGAACTCGTCATGAGGCATATCCTCGACCGGACAGATCTTGGAGATAACACCCTTGTTACCGTGACGGCCCGCCATCTTGTCACCCGGCTGGATGCGACGCTTGACTGCCAGATAAACCTTGACGATTTTCAGTACGCCCGGCGCCAGATCATCACCCTGGATAATCTTGCGACGCTTGTTCTCGAATTTCTTGTCGAACTCGGCTTTCAGCTCAACGTGCTGTTCAGCGATCTGTTCCAGTTCGGTCTGCTTGCCTTCGTCTTCGATGGCCAGTTCAAACCACTTGGAGCGATCGAGCTTGTTCAGACGATCTTCGCTGTAACCGGCGGCCAGCAGCAGGTTGCGGGAGCGGCCGAAAATGCCGTCTTCCAGGATCTTGAACTCTTCGGTCAAGTCCTTCTTCGCTTCCTTCAGCTGCATCTCTTCGATTTCTTTGGCGCGCTTGTCTTTTTCCACGCCATCGCGGGTAAAGACTTGCACGTCAACCACGGTACCGTACACACCGTTCGGTACACGCAGGGAGGAGTCCTTCACGTCGGACGCCTTCTCACCGAAGATGGCGCGCAGCAGCTTCTCTTCCGGCGTCAGCTGGGTTTCACCTTTCGGTGTTACCTTACCGACCAGAATGTCGCCGCCCTTCACTTCGGCACCCACGTAGACGATACCGGACTCGTCCAGCTTGGACAGAGCGGCTTCACCCACGTTCGGGATGTCAGCAGTGATCTCTTCCGGACCCAGCTTGGTGTCACGGGAGATACAGGCCAGTTCCTGGATATGGATGGTGGTCAGGCGATCTTCCTGAACAACACGCTCGTTCACCAGGATCGAGTCTTCGAAGTTGTAACCGTTCCACGGCATGAACGCGACGCGCATGTTCTGACCCAGCGCCAGTTCACCCAGATCGGTGGACGGGCCGTCAGCCAGTACGTCGCCAGCCATGACCGGCTCACCCAACATCACGCAAGGACGCTGGTTGATACAGGTGTTCTGGTTGGAACGGGTGTATTTGGTCAGGTTGTAGATGTCGATACCGGCTTCGCCTGGCATCAGCTCATCTTCATTGACCTTCAGGACGATACGGGAGGCATCGACATAGTCGATTACACCACCACGCTTGGCTACTACGGTTACACCGGAGTCAACGGCCACAGCGCGTTCCATACCGGTACCTACCAGCGGCTTGTCAGCACGCAGAGTCGGTACAGCCTGACGTTGCATGTTTGAACCCATCAATGCGCGGTTCGCGTCATCGTGTTCCAGGAACGGGATCAGAGCAGCTGCCACAGATACGATCTGCTGCGGGCTCACGTCCATATACTGGATCTGGTCGGCGTTCATAAAGGTGGATTCACCTTTGTGACGGCACGGGATCAATTCATCTTTCAGACGGCCATCTTCGGTGGTCGCGGCGTTAGCCTGTGCGATCACGTACTTGCCTTCTTCAATAGCAGACAGGTAGTCCACTTCGTCGGTAATCACACCGTCAATGACCTTACGGTACGGGGTCTCGAGGAAACCGTACTCGTTGGTACGAGAGTACACGGACAGAGAGTTGATCAGACCGATGTTCGGACCTTCAGGAGTCTCGATAGGGCACAGACGACCGTAGTGGGTCGGGTGTACGTCTCGGACTTCAAAGCCGGCACGCTCACGAGTCAAACCGCCCGGGCCCAGCGCGGAAATACGACGCTTGTGGGTCACTTCGGAGAGCGGGTTGTTCTGGTCCATAAACTGGGATAGCTGGCTGGAACCAAAGAACTCTTTGACTGCGGCGGAGATCGGCTTGGCGTTGATCAGATCCTGCGGCATCAGGGTGTCCAGGTCGCCCAGGGAGAGACGCTCCTTGACCGCACGCTCGACACGCACCAGACCGACGCGGAACTGGTTTTCAGCCATTTCACCGACAGAACGGATACGACGGTTACCCAAGTGGTCGATATCGTCCACTTCGTCGTTACCGTTACGGATGTCGATCAGGCGCTTCATCACATCGACGATGTCGTCTTTGGTCAGTACACCAGCGCCAGTCTCGTCTTCACGACCCAGACGGCGGTTGAACTTCATCCGACCTACGGTAGACAGGTCGTAACGCTCGGCGGAGAAGAACAGGTTTTCGAACAGCTGTTCTGCAGCTTCGCGAGTAGGCGGCTCGCCCGGACGCATCATGCGATAGATCTCGACCAGCGCTTCCAAACGGTTGGAGCTGGAGTCGACACGCAGGGTCTCGGACATGTAGGCACCGTGATCCAGTTCGTTGGTGAACAGAACCTCGAAATGCTTGAAGCCGGCTTGGGACAGGTTGGCGATCGCTTCCAGGCTCAGCGCCTGGTTGGCGGTCACGACCATCTCGCCAGTTTGCGGATGTGCGTAGTCCTTGGCAGCAACTTTGCCAACAACATACTCAACCGGAACCTCAATCTGGGTAACGGCGTCTTTTTCCAACTGACGGATGTGACGCGCAGTCACACGACGACCGGTCTCAACCACCACGGCGCCATTGGCCACGATGTCAAAGGTCGCAGTTTCACCACGCAGACGCTCCGGCACCAGATCCATCATCAACTTGCCATCTTTTACTTCAAAACCGATGGTCTCGAAGAAGGTGGCCAGGATTTGTTCGGAAGTGAAGTCCAGGGCGCGCAGAATAATGGATGCTGGCAGTTTGCGACGACGGTCGATACGGACAAACAGGTTGTCTTTCGCATCAAACTCGAAGTCCAGCCAGGAGCCACGGTAGGGGATAACGCGAGCGTTATACAGTACCTTACCGGATGAATGAGTTTTGCCTTTATCGTGGTCGAAGAAGACGCCCGGGCTGCGGTGCAGCTGGGAGACGATAACCCGCTCGGTACCATTGATAACAAAGGTGCCGTTCTCGGTCATGAGCGGAATTTCGCCCATGTATACTTCTTGTTCCTTGATGTCTTTGACGGTGCCGGCAGCTGCTTCACGGTCGTACAGAACCATACGAAGCTTGACACGCAGCGGCGCGGAGTAGGTCACTCCACGGATCTGGCATTCTTTTACGTCAAATACCGGCTCACCCAGGCGATAGCTGACATACTGAAGCTCAGCACTACCGGAGTAACTGGTGATCGGGAAAACGCTACGGAAAGCGGCCTCTAGGCCATATTCACCTTCCGGGTCAGCCTCGATGAACTGCTTGAAGGAGTCCAGCTGAATGGACAACAGATAAGGCGTGTCCAGTACCTGGTCTCGCTTACCGAAGTCCTTACGAATGCGTTTTTTTTCGGTATAAGAGTAAACCATAGGGTTCCTCAGCTCGCTGATAAGTGACCCACTCTGTCCCGCGGGACAGCTCTGTCTCAACACCGTTTTGTGTTGGCCCGGACGAAAGAAGACAGTCCGGATTGCTGGTGCACCGAGAGTCGTAAACGGTGTGAAATGCTCTCAGTCTACAGCGCAAAAAGGCTGGTGAACAAAAATTCACCAGCCCTAGCCTGTTTTATCAGGCTAATCTACATAAATGCAGATTATTTGATCTCAACAGAAGCACCGGCAGCTTCCAGCTCTTTCTTCAGAGCTTCAGCTTCGTCCTTGGACACGCCTTCCTTCAGGTTAGCCGGAGCAGCTTCTACCAGATCTTTGGCTTCTTTCAGGCCCAGACCGGTAGCGCCACGAACGGCTTTGATAACGGCAACTTTGTTGGCGCCAGCAGCAGTCAGAACTACGTCGAACTCGGTCTTCTCTTCTACTGCTTCAGCAGCAGCCGGGCCAGCCATTACGGCAGCAGCGGCAGAAACACCGAACTTCTCTTCCATAGCTTCGATCAGCTCAACAACTTCCATTACGGACATGGAAGCAACGGCTTCGATGATTTGGTCTTTAGTGATAGACATGACAAAAATTCCTGATGTTGAATAAACTCAAACAGCCTAAATAGGCGAGAATCAAGCAGCAGCTTGTTTCTGGTCGCGAACAGCAGCGATAGTACGAACCAGCTTGCCAGCAGAGGCTTCTTTCATAGTCGCCATCAACTTCGCAATTGCTTCTTCGTAAGTCGGCAGCGTGGCCAGACGATCAATTTGTGCTGCGGCGATAAACTCACCGTTAAAAGCGCCAGCCTTGATTTCGAACTTTTGGTTCGCTTTGGCAAACTCTTTGAACAGACGAGCAGCAGCGCCCGGGTGTTCGTTAGAGAAAGCAATCAAGGTAGGACCGGTAAATGCGTCGTTCAGGCACTCGTATTCGGTACCTTCTACCGCGCGACGCAGCAGGGTGTTACGCACAACGCGCATGTACACACCGGCTTCACGAGCGGTTTTACGCAGGACGGTCATCTTGTCTACAGTTACACCGCGAGAATCGGCAACAACTGCAGAAAGAGCGCCTTTGGCAGCTTCGTTGACTTCAGCAACAATTGCCTTTTTGTCTTCGAGTCCCAATGCCATTGGCTTAACTCCTGGATTGAATCCGGGTCTATTGACCCAGTACTGACACATCCCCCCTACCTTTACAACAGAGGGGAACGATGCGGTAGCAGGATTCCAGAAGAGAAAGAATCTTTCTCGCTGGGTTTCCGGCACCGTCTACGCAGGAAACATTAAGGCTTTGCAGCCTCCTGCGGTCTTGGACGGAGGTCGAAACCCCCAACCAATCAAGGCGCAAAATTATAGATTAAATTTTGCGCCTTGTAAAACCCATCAATTAGGCCTGAGCTTCCAGAGAAGCTTGGTCTACGGCAACACCGGCACCCATGGTGGTGGAGATGCTGACTTTCTTGATGAATTGACCTTTGGCGGAAGAGGGCTTGCCTTTTTTCAGGGCAACCAGCAGAGCTTCCAAGTTTTCTTTCAGCTGAACTTCGTTGAAAGAAACCTTACCCAGAGTGGTATGGATGATACCATTCTTGTCGTTACGGTAACGAACCTGACCAGCCTTGGCGTTCTTGACAGCTTCGGCAACGTTAGGAGTTACAGTACCAACTTTCGGGTTCGGCATCAGGCCGCGCGGGCCCAGGATTTGACCCAGTTGACCAACAACGCGCATGGCATCCGGGGATGCGATAACTACGTCGAAGTTCATCTCGCCTTTCTTAACCAGATCGGCCAGGTCATCCATACCTACCAGGTCAGCACCGGCAGCTTTAGCTGCTTCGGCGTTGGCACCTTGGGTAAATACGGCAACGCGTACATCACGACCGGTACCGTGCGGCAGTACAGTAGCACCACGTACGTTCTGGTCAGATTTACGAGCGTCGATACCCAGGTTGACAGCAACGTCAACGCTTTCAACGAACTTGGCGGTAGCCAGTTCTTTCAGCAGGGCAATGGCTTCGTTGATGGAGTACTCTTTGGTACCGTCAACTTTTTCGCGAATAACGCGCATACGCTTGGAAAGTTTAGCCATTGTCTTAATCCTCCACTACCAGACCCATGGAACGAGCGGAGCCTGCGATGCAACGTACTTTTGCATCCAGATCGGCACCAGTCATATCCGGCTCTTTGGTCTTGGCGATTTCTTGCAGCTGGGCAACGGTCACCTTACCAACCTTGTCTTTGTTCGGCTTGGAAGAACCAGACTTGATGCCAGCAGCTTTCTTCAGCAGGAAGGAAGCAGGCGGAGTCTTGGTTTCGAAGGTGAAGGAACGGTCGCTGTAAACGGTGATCACGACCGGAGTCGGTGAACCTTTTTCCAGCTTCTCTGTACGAGCGTTGAACGCCTTACAGAATTCCATGATGTTAACACCGTGTTGACCCAGTGCAGGACCAACGGGAGGAGACGGGTTGGCTGCACCAGCAGCAACCTGCAGCTTGATATAAGCTGTGACTTTCTTAGCCATTAGGAAATTACCTCAAATATGGGTTCTAGCGCCTCGGAGACATGCTCCTGCAAACGGCTCCCCAACTAATAAAGGGGCAGCGAATTATAGAGATATTCGCTGCCCCTGACAACCGTTAAACGTACAGAATTCAATCAGCCTTTTTCGACCTGACCAAAATCCAGTTCAACAGGAGTAGAACGACCGAAGATCAGTACAGAGACCTTCACGCGGCTCTTCTCATAATCGACCTCTTCAACGGTACCGTTGAAGTCGGCAAACGGACCATCAGCAACCCGCACCATTTCACCCGGTTCAAACAGGGTTTTCGGACGCGGCTTGTCGTGGGCATCCTGCAGACGGTTCAGGATGGCATCGGCCTCTTTGTCGGAGATCGGTGCCGGACGGTCGGAAGTACCGCCGATGAAGCCCATGACACGCGGTACATTACGCACCAGGTGCCATGTGGTTTCATCCATGATCATCTGGACCAGGACATAACCCGGGAAAAACTTGCGCTCACTCTTGCGCTTCTGGCCAGCACGCATCTCGACCACTTCTTCGGTCGGGACCAGTACTTCACCGAACATGTCTTCCATGCCATGCATCTTGATATGTTCACGCAGGGACTTGGCTACACGGCCTTCATAGCCGGAAAAAGCCTGCACGACATACCATCTCATACGTTGTTCACGTTGTTCAGTCATGGCTTATCCTTACACACCGGTAATCAGGTTGACCAACCAGACCAAGGCACCGTCCAGAACGAACAGCAGCAGCCCCATCACGGCGGTCACCGCCAGCACAATCAGGGTTGTCTGAATGGCTTCCTGACGGGTCGGCCATACGACCTTGCGGACTTCCAGGCGAGACTCACGGGCGAATGCCAGTGTTGACTTTCCCTTGGTGGTTTGCAGGGCTACTGCACCAGCAGCAGCAATGACAACGACCACACCCAGGGCGCGGACGGCAGCGACAACATCGTTGAGCAGGTAATTACCCACTACAGCGGCCGCCAGGATAATGAAAACCAGGCCCCAAAGCAGGGTATCCTTGCTTCCGCCCTGGCTCTCAGAACTTACACTCATACAACCCACCTGTATCTGACGTAACCAAAGACACAAAAGCCCCGTACGAGACGAGGTATATGGCAGGGGCGGCAGGACTCGAACCCGCAACCATCGGTTTTGGAGACCGCTGTTCTACCAATTCGAACTACGCCCCTACACAAGAAAGCCCCTATTATAGGGGCTTTGCTTTATTTATGTAAGCCAAAGATTAAGCGATAACTTTAGCTACAACACCAGCACCTACGGTACGGCCACCTTCACGGATAGCGAAACGCAGGCCGTCGTCCATCGCGATCGGCGCAATCAGGGTAACAACCATCTTGATGTTGTCGCCCGGCATTACCATCTCTACGCCTTCCGGCAGTTCGATGGTACCGGTCACGTCGGTAGTACGGAAGTAGAACTGCGGACGGTAGCCTTTGAAGAACGGGGTATGACGACCACCTTCTTCTTTGGACAGCACGTACACTTCAGATTCAAACTTGGTGTGCGGCTTGATGGTGCCCGGCTTGGCCAGTACCTGACCACGCTCAACTTCTTCACGCTTCACGCCACGCAGCAGGGCGCCGATGTTCTCGCCTGCACGACCTTCGTCCAGCAGCTTGCGGAACATTTCAACACCAGTACAGGTGGTAGAAACGGTATCTTTGATACCAACGATTTCTACGGTCTCACCTACTTTAACGATACCGCGCTCTACACGACCGGTAACTACAGTACCACGGCCAGCGATAGAGAATACGTCTTCGATCGGCATCAGGAACGGCTGGTCAATCGCACGCTCCGGCTCCGGAATGTAGCTGTCCAGGTGGCCAGCCAGTTCCAGGATCTTCTCTTCCCACTGAGCTTCGCCTTCCAGCGCTTTCAGTGCAGAACCACGAACTACCGGCAGGTCATCACCCGGGAAGTCGTACTCGGACAGCAGTTCACGAACTTCCATCTCGACCAGTTCCAGCAGCTCTTCGTCATCTACCATGTCACACTTGTTCATGAACACGATGATGTACGGAACGCCTACCTGACGACCCAGCAGGATGTGCTCACGAGTCTGCGGCATCGGGCCGTCAGTCGCTGCTACTACCAGGATCGCGCCGTCCATCTGGGCAGCACCGGTGATCATGTTTTTAACGTAGTCGGCGTGACCCGGGCAATCTACGTGGGCGTAGTGACGGGTAGCGGTGTCGTATTCTACGTGGGAGGTGTTGATGGTGATACCACGCTCACGCTCTTCCGGTGCCTTGTCGATCTGGTCAAAGGCGAAAGCTTTACCACCGAAGTGCTTGGCCAGCACGTTGGTGATAGCTGCAGTCAGGGTGGTTTTACCGTGGTCAACGTGGCCGATGGTACCCACGTTAACGTGCGGTTTATTACGCTCAAATTTTTCTTTAGACATGATCGTCCCTCTAAACTAACGCTGAGTACGCGGTGGCAAGCTAACCACAGAACAGTTTATATGATGGATTTGAATCTGGTGGGAAAGAGAGAGGTACTGATGGCTGGTTCGCTTGCCGAACTCACCCTAGGGTGCGGCTCTGCTAACGCCTGAGCCATATCAGCATCTTGGAGCGGGCAGCGGGAATCGAACCCGCATCATCAGCTTGGAAGGCTGAGGTAATAGCCATTATACGATGCCCGCATTTCTCTAACCCAAAGAACTCAAACCGCAGAGAAATATGGTGGAGGGAGAAGGATTCGAACCTTCGAAGGCAGAGCCGTCAGATTTACAGTCTGATCCCTTTGGCCGCTCGGGAACCCCTCCAGACGCCAGATTGTCACAACGGTAATTCTGCTTGCACCCGTTGTGTTTATCGCTTTTGCACGGCAAATAGACGACAGACAGTCAAGCGTCGCGCATTTTATTGTAAGGTTTTGGGGGATGCAACCATTGAACCCGGCAAAATATGCTTTATTGCTGGGAAGTTTGCAAAAAAGCGGGGGCAAACAAGCCAATCCTGCTGCGTCCCTTGTCGCTCCCCCACCCTTGGTGTATGGTCGCCGTGCCCAAGAAACAGTGATGACACCATGACGACAGAGCATAACCCCTATCTGCAATTCACCCGCGAACAATGGGCGTTATTGCGCGATTCGGTCCCCCTGACCCTGACCGAACACGATCTGCAGACCCTGCGCGGGATCAACGAGAAGGTGTCATTGCGGGAAGTGGAAGAGATATATCTGCCTCTCTCCCGCCTGCTCAATCTCTATGTCAAAGCCAAACAACGTCGCAGCCGGGTGCTGGAGCAGTTCCTCGGCCAGTCCCGCGGCAAGGGCACCTATATCATCAGCATTGCTGGCAGCGTGGCGGGGGGCAAAAGCACCACGGCCCGTATTCTGCAGGCCCTGCTGGAGCGCTGGCCGGAACACCCGCGGGTGGAGCTGGTCACCACCGACGGCTTCCTCTATCCCAACAAGGTACTGGAAGAGCGCGGCTTGATGCGCCGCAAGGGGTTCCCTGAGTCCTACGATATCCGCCATCTGGTGGAATTTGTCGCCAATATCCGCGCCGGTCACGAGAAGGTCGAAGCGCCGGTTTACTCCCACCTTATCTACGACATCATTCCCGATGAGAAGAAGGTGGTGGAGCAGCCGGACATCCTGATCCTGGAAGGGCTCAATGTACTACAAAGCGGCATGGACTACCCTCAGGAGCCCCATCGGGTCTTCGTGTCGGACTTCGTCGACTTCTCCATCTATGTGGATGCCGATGCAGAACTGCTGCGTACCTGGTATATCGAACGCTTCCTGAAATTCCGCAGCGGCGCCTTCTCGGATCCCGACTCCTACTTCCATAACTACGCCAAGCTGGCGGAGAGTGAGGCGACCCAGATCGCCAGCAACATCTGGCAAGATATCAACTATCTGAATTTGCAAGAAAATATCCTGCCAACGCGTGAGCGAGCCAACCTGATCATGACCAAGGGCCATGAGCACGCCATCGAGCAAATCAAGCTGCGCAAATGATGACGGCGGTTGCCGGATAACGAAGAGGGGGCCCGCGGGCCCCCTCTTCTTGTTTGGCATCATGAGCGGCCTTACTGACCCTCAGTCGCCCCGGCGCAGGGAGAGTTCACCACCCAGATAGAACTTGGTGCCCTCCTCCGTATCCAGTCGCAGGGCGCCGCGATCGTCGATGCCACGAGCGATGCCGCGGATCTCCTGATCTCCCATCAGCAGGCGCACCGGGCGACCGGCAAAGTGATCGAGCCGGTTCCACTCATCGACAAAGCTTGCCAACCCCTGCTGCTCAAAGGTTTGCAGCGCCCGCTGCAGATGGACGATCATCCGGGCCGCCAACTGATTGCGATCCACCAGTTCCGGATTGATGTGGCGCAGCTCGGCCCAGGCCTGATCAATCTTCTCACCTTCGCGGGCAGGCATCGCCAGATTGAGGCCGATGCCGATCACCAGATGACAGCTGGCCCCGGCGCTACCGCTCATCTCCACCAGTATTCCCGCCAGCTTGCGGCCCTGATAGTAGAGGTCGTTCGGCCACTTGAGCTCGACCCCCTGATAACCAAGGGACTCCAACGCCTCAACCACTGCCACGCCGACCGCCAGACTCAGCCCCATGGCTGCCGCCATGCCTTGTTCGAGTCGCCAGTACATGCTGAGGATCAGCTGGCAACCAAACGGCGAAATCCAGGGTTTGCCACGACGACCGCGCCCGGCGGTCTGACACTCGGCCAGACAGCTCTCGCCGGAGCGCAGCTCATTGACCCGATCCAGCAGGTGTTGATTGGTCGAGCCAATGACCGGAAAACAGTGCACCGGTGCCATCGGGGCCAGTGCCTGCAAGGTAGCCTGATCATAGAGCGCCATCGGCACCGCCAGCCGGTAGCCCTTGCCGGTCAGGCTAAAGAGATCCAGCCCCAGCTCCTTGAGCGCCGCCATGTGTTTGCTCACCGCCGCCCGGCTGATGCCGAGCTGCTCACCCAGCTGTTCGCCGGAGTGAAACTGGCCGTCGCTAAGCAGGGTGATCAGGGTCTGTCTGATGGGAGTCAACGTCATGAGAGCACCTCGTCGAGCCAGGTTTCACCGTGCGCCCCCATAAAGCGCACCTCGTGCTCCAGCACCACGCCAAATGTCTGCTCCACGCTGTCACGGACATGAGCCGCCAGCGCGATCAGCTCCATGGCACTGGCGCCCCCCAGATTGACCAGCACCAGCGCCTGCTCCTGATGAACGGCGGCGCGGCCAATGGAGAAACCTTTCAGCCCGCACTGATCGATGAGCCAGCCTGCCGCCAGCTTGGCCTGCCCTTCTCCGGCCGGATAGCAGGGCATCTGCGGATAGCGCGCCTTGAGATTCTCCGCCAGCGCGGCAGGCACCACCGGATTTTTGAAGAAGCTGCCGGCATTGCCGAGTACGGCGGGATCCGGCAGCTTGGCCATGCGGGTGGCACAGACGGTATCGAAGATGGCCTGCGCCGAAGGCGCGTCACCGAGCGCCGCCAGCGGGCCATAGCCCTGCACCGGTTGCCACGCCTTGGGTAGTTTGAGCCCGACGGCGGTGATCTGGTGGGAATCCTGATACTCGTGTTTGAAGATGCTGTCGCGATAACCGAAGCGGCACTCTGCCGCCGCGATCCGTTCAATCTCGCCACTCTGCCAGTTGAACGCCTCGACATAGGCGCAGAAGTCGGCCAGCTCAACGCCATAGGCACCGATGTTCTGCACCGGCGCTGCACCGACCGTACCGGGAATGAGCGCCAGATTCTCCAGCCCGAACCAGCCCTGTTGCAAGGTATGGCGCACCAGCTGATGCCAATCTTCACCGGCCGCCACATGGAGCAACCAGTGATCGCCACCATCTTCAGCGGTAATCCCCTTGAGCCGGTTGAGCACCACCAGGCCGAGAAAATCGGTGGTGAAGAGCATGTTGCTGCCGCCGCCCAGATTGAGGCGCGGCAGTTGGTTGAACTGTGGATCGGCACGCAGGGTCGCCAGATCGGCAACCTGCTCCACCTCGGCCAGCCAGAGGCAGTACGCATCGAGGGCAAGGGTGTTGAGCTTCAACAAGGAGGCGTTGGCATTCAGTTTCATCGGTCTATCCCGGCTTGGTGCAAGGGCGCAGTCTACCTCAAGTTACCCCATGACGAAAAACCCGAGCCCTTTTCGGGGGAATAGCAGTGGTTTAGAGTAGGCGACTTCAACTGCTGAGGAACAACTCATGAACAACCAGTTTGCCGTCATCGGCCTGGGCCTGTTTGGCAGCGCGCTGTGCGAAGAGCTGCAACGGCAAGATGCCGAAGTACTGGCCATCGATATCGACGAGAGCAAGACCCGGCAAATCGCCGCCCTCTGCAATCACGTCATCGTGGCGGATGCCACCGACGAGGCCACCGTGGCCGAGCTGGGACTGGCCAATTTCGATATCGTCTTCGTTGCCATCGGTGACAACCTGGAGACCAGCATCCTCACCACCCTCGTCTTGAAAGAGGCGGGCGTGAAAAAGGTGTGGGTCAAGGCGCGCGACAAGTTCCACGCCAAGATCCTGCAGAAAGTGGGCGCCGACAAGGTGATCAACCCGGAGTGGGACATGGGCCGCCGGGTCGCCCAGAGCATGCTGGACAACCGGCTGTTCGACTATCTGGAGCTGGGCCACGACATGGTGCTGACCGAGTTCGTGATTGGCCTACAACAGAACGGCCGAGAACTGGGCGACTTCCATCTGCTGCAACAGAGCGATTTCCAGCTGCTCGCCATCAAGCGTGGTGATGTGCTGCACAACGTACTGACCGGCAAGATGGAGCTGCAACTGGGCGACATCCTGATCCTGGCGGGCAACAAGCACGCCATCGACCACTGGCTCGAAACCCTATGATCAACTGGCGCAGCAGCTACGCCTTCGCCCTCCATCGGGAGCAGGACTCTCGCTGGAGCGAAGCCCGGCTGATCCTCGGCAGCTTTCTGATCATTCTGCTGATTGGCACCATCTTTCTGGTGCAACCCTCCAGCCACAATGGCGAGGTTACCTTCGTCAACGCCCTGTTTACCGCCACCTCGGCCATCAGCGTGACAGGTCTTGGCGTGGTGGATACCGGCACCGCCTTCACCCTGCAGGGACAGATTTTCCTGCTGATGCTGATGGAGATCGGCGGTCTGGGCCAGATGACCATGACCCTGCTGCTGATCGCCATCTTCAGCAAGCGGGTCGGTCTGCGCCAGCAGGTACTGGCCAAGGAGGCGCTGGGACAGGAGGGCTCGGTCAACATCATTCAGCTGGTCAAACGGATCGTGCTGTTCGCCTTTATCGCCCAGCTGATTGGTACCGGCATCATGGCGATCCGCTGGGTGCCCGAGATGGGTTGGGTGCACGGCCTCTATGTCAGCTTCTTCCACGCGGTATCAGCCTTCAACAACGCCGGATTTTCGCTGTTTGCCAACAACCTCATGGACTATAGGGACGACCCCATCATCAGCCTGACCATCGCCGGTCTGCTGATCCTGGGGGGGATCGGCTTTACCGTCATCGTCGATCTGGTGCGCAACCGCCGCTGGCGCAAGCTGAAGCTGCACAGCAAGCTGATGCTGCTGATGACCCCGGCGCTGCTGCTGGCCGGTACCCTGATGTTCTGGCTGCTGGAACACAACAACCCCGGCACCCTCGGCAAGGCCGGTGTCGGTGGCCAGCTGCTGGCTGCCTTCTTCCAGTCTGCCAGTGCCCGTACCGCCGGTTTCAATACCATAGATATCGGGCTGATGACCCCGGCGGCGCTGCTGTTTCTGATGATGCTGATGTTTATCGGTGCCGGTGCCACCTCGACCGGTGGTGGTATCAAAGTCACCACCTTCGCCGTGGTGCTACTGGCGACCAAGGCGTTTCTGACCAAACGACCTCATGTCACCGCTTTTGGCCGCACCCTGTCGCCCCAGATCGTGACCCGATCGCTAGCCATCATCATCGTCAGCACCATGGTGCTGATGCTGGCGATGTTCCTGCTGATGGTGACCGAGGATCTGCCGTTCGACAAAATCATGTTCGAGACCATCTCGGCATTTGCCACCGTCGGCCTCTCCACCGGCATCACCGCCTCCCTGAGCGAGCCGGGCAAGCTGATCCTGGTACTGGTGATGATCTGCGGCCGTCTCGGCCCCCTGACCCTGGCCTTTATGCTGGCCCGCCCGGTCGAGACCCGCATCCGTTATCCGGAAGAGAACGTCTATACCGGATGATTACAAAAACAATGAAAAGAGCGGCAAAATTGCCGCTCTTTTTCTACTAATCACACTGAAATCCATTACTTCACCATTTTTTCCCATCTTGATACCAATTCGCGGCCTACCGGTTTAGAAGGGGCTAATGTGGCTTGTTTTTTGCCCTTTTTAGCTGCTGAAGCTCCGCTCTTGCGCCTGGTAAAACGCCGCTTGCCGGCACCCGGCGCCTCCTTGGGCAGGGCGCTGAAGCTGGCGCCGGAATCCTGTCGCGCCCCTTCAATCAGACCGTTGAGCTGCTCGGTGAGCGGCCCCATAAACTGCTGGTAGCTGCCGTGGCGCTCGGCGATCTGGCCAAGGCTCTGCTCCCACAGCGCAGTCATATCCGGCGTGGTAGCGGTGGCTGGCAACGCCTGAACCAGCGCCCGCCCGGTCGGGGTCGCCTTGATGCTCTTGCCCTGACGCACCAGAAAGCGGCGCTTGAACAGCAGGTCGATAATGCCTGCCCGGGTCGCTTCGGTGCCGAGGCCGTCTGTGTTGCGCAGGGTCTTGCGGATCTCGGGATCCTGCACATAGCGGGCGATGCCGGTCATGGCCGCCAGCAGAGTCGCATCGGTGAACGACTTGGGCGGCTGGGTCATCTTCTCCTGCAGTTCGCCCCGCTCGCACAGCAGTTGCTCTCCCTCTTTCAGGGCAGGCAGCGTGCCCGCTTTCTCTTCGTCGTCATCCTCTTCTACCCCGAGCAGTGCCTTCCAGCCCGCTTTGAGAATGCGCCGCGCCTTGGCCTGAAACAGACCACCGGCGATGCGCAGCAGCACCTTGCTGTCGTTGTATTCGAACGGGGGATAGAACTGCAGCAGATACTGGCGGGCAATCAGGCCATAGAGCTTCGCCTCGTCGGCCCCCAGCGTGGCGGGGTTGCCCTGCTTCTCGGTGGGGATGATGGCGTGGTGGGCATCCACCTTGCTGTCGTTCCACGCCTTGCTGCGGATCTTGCCGTCTGCCTCGCTCACCGCCTTGGCCAGCGCAGGCGCTGTGGCGGCGATGGCACCGCGCACCTGCTCGGCCCGCTTGAAATGGTCGGTCGGCAGATAACGGCTGTCGGAGCGCGGGTAGGTGATGAGCTTGTGGCGCTCGTAGAGGCTCTGGCAGATGTCGAGCACTCGCTTGGCATCCATGCCGAAGCGTTTGGCGGCATCGATCTGCAGGCTGGAGAGGTTGTAGGGCAGCGGCGCCGCCTGCTTGCGGGCCTGCTCCTCCACCGATTCGACCTGAGCGGGCTGGCCGTTGATCCGGCTCACCACCTTGTCGGCCAGCGCCCGATTGAGCACCCGCCCCTCCTCATCCTGCCACGGCAGGCAGGCTTCCGATGGCAGCCACTTGGCGGTGAAGCGCTCGTTGCCGTCGGTCAGCAGATGGGCCAGCACCTCGTAGAAGGGTTTGGGCACGAAGGCCTCGATCTCGAGATCCCGCCGCACCACCAGCCCCAGCAGCGGGGTCTGCACCCGACCGACCGAGAGCAGCTCGCTGCAACCCGCCTTGCGCCCGAGCAGGGTATAGGCGCGGGTCATGTTGATGCCGTAGAGCCAGTCGGCCCGACTGCGGGCCAGTGCGGAAACCGCCAGCGGTACGAATTCCTTGTTGTCCCTCAGCTTCTCGAGAGCGCGGCGCACCGCAGGCGGGTTGAGATCGCTGATGAGGCAGCGCTGCACCGGCTTGGTTTTCGGGTAGCCGAGAAAGTCGATCACCTCGTCCACCAGCAGTTGCCCTTCCCTATCCGGGTCACCGGCGTTGACCACACAGTCCGCCTGCTTGATCAACCGCTTGATGACGGTGAGCTGGGTTTTGGTCTTGGGTTTGGCCACCAGCTGCCACTGGGCGGGGATGATGGGGAGATGCTCCATCCGCCACTGCTTGAAGGTGGCGTCATAGGCATCGGGCTCGGCCTGCTCCAGCAGATGGCCGATGCACCAGGTGACCACATCCCCCTGGGCTGTTTCGATAAAACCGTCGCCCTTCTTGTGGGGCTTGGGCAGGGCATCGGCAATGGCGCGGCCCAGCGTGGGCTTCTCGGCGATAAAGAGTCGCATCGGTGGCTACCTGCAATACTGTATATGCAGACAGTATACAACTGCCACCACGAAAGCCCAACTGCCCCTACTCGTCGAACGGGTGATCGTGGATGGCGGCAAACAGCCGCGCCTGATTGAGCAGCGGCGCATAGTGGAAGGCATTTTCGCCATCTTCCGCCAGCAGGTAGTCGGTCAGCTGTTCGCGCACCGCCTCTTGCAGGGTCTCCAGCTTCCACGGCTTGGCGAGGTAGTAGTGCAACCCGCCGCGATTGACCGCTTCGACGGTGGCCTCCAGCCCCGCTTGTCCGGTCAGCAGCAATTTGCGGCTGGCACGGGTGGAGGCTCGCCGGTTCAGCTCCACCAGAAAATCGACCCCCAGGGTTCCCGGCATGATGTGGTCACAGAGGATCAGCGCCAGCTTGTTACCGTCGCGCTCCCACTCCTCCACCACCGCTCGCGCCTCATCGACACTCTCGGCAGCCTCCAGCTCGAAGTGGGAACGGAACGGGGCGAGATCGTGGATCACCGCATCCAGCACCTCCCGCTCATCGTCCACACACAGGATCAGATAGTGTTTGTTCATTGCTCCTCCTTGGCGACATGGTTTGGCACGCCGCGCGATTGATGCTGGCGACGGCTCAGGCCGCATGCTCCTTGTTGTTTTGAGGTTCGCCCCCGTAACCGGCCTGCCCCATGCCGTCCAGCGGCAGACAGACCCGCATCCGGGTGTAACGGCCCGGTTCGGAGGCCACCTCGATCCGGCCGTGGTGCTGCTGAACTATCTGCAGCGAAACGCTCAGACCAATCCCGAGGCCGAAATGTCCCTCCCGCTTGGTGGTGAAGTTGAGATCGAAGATCCGCTGCCACAACTCGGGTTCGATGCCGCAACCGCTATCCTCTATCTCTACCATGACCCACTCGGGATCCAGCAACCCGGTGCGAATGGTGAGTCGCCCCGGGCCGCTCATGGCATCCAGACTGTTGGCGATCAGGTTGGTCCACACCTGTTGCAGGGCGATAGGGTGACAGCGTACCAGCGGCAACGGCTGGTACTCCTTGCAAAGCTCATGATGCTTGAGGCGGTTTTCGAAAATCATCAGGGTATCTTCCAGCCCCTCGTGCAGGTCTACCAGCGAGGGCTCGGCCCGATCCTGCCGGGCATACTGCTTGAGGCTCTTGACCAGATCGCCGATGCGACGGGCACACACTTCGATATTGCGCAGGAAGCTGCCGGTCTGCTGGAACAGCTCCAGCCGGGAGAGCAGCGCCTCCCGCTCGTCGGCAGTGCGGCTGGCAAACCAGCGCTGCCAGTTCAGCTCGTCATCCAGATTCATCTGCACCGCCAGCCGCGCCTGCTGACGATCGCCAAAGCGCCCCTCCGCCTGCCGGGTCTTGTCACGGATCTCGCTGGTCGAGACCGGCTGGGAGGAGAGCGCCTGACAGAGGGTCTGGTTGCCCAACCCCTTGATGGGGGGTGGCAGCTCGAGATTGACCAGATCGGGGATGGCGGCCCGCAGGGTCTCGCTGCCACGGATAATGGCCGCCACCGGATTGTTCAGCTCGTGGGCGACACCGGCTACCAACTGACCCAGCATCGCCATTTTTTCGCTCTCCACCAGCTGGGCGTGAGCGGCATCAAGGGAGTTGAGGGTCTGTTGCAGCCGCATCTCGGTGCGGATGCTGTTTTGCAGGCGACGGTTGAAGTGGCGCAGCAGCAGGTTGGTAAAGGAGGGGAGCAGTTCGCTGCGCGCCTGCATCACCCGGGAGAATTGCAGCTTGTCGAGCTTGATCACCTCGGCACCGGTCAGGGTCACGCCGGTGGTGAAGGCGGGTTCGCCAGTCACAAAGGACATGCCCCCCACCAGCGAGCCGGTACGGTAGTGCACCACCTCCTGATCGATCCCCTGCTCGTCCCGCTTGCGCAGCACCACCTCCCCCTTGGCGATAAACCAGAGGAAGCTGTTGGGCTCCCCCTCGCGGGTCAGCACATGGCCCGGGCTGTAGTGGCGGCAGACCCGCTCCTCGTCATTGCCCTCGAAAAACTGGTAGAGACCGTCGATCACCACCCGCGACAGCTCTTCATCGCTGCAGTGGGTGTAATCCATAAAGCCCTGCCGATAGGCTGCCAACTGGCGATCGACATGGGCTCGCAGCAGCTTCTGGTTGTCGAGCACGGCGGCATAGCTCAGCAGATCCGCCTCGGGACGCTGCAATACAAAGTGGCTCGCCTGCTCGATCACCGCCCGGCGCAGGCTGCCATCGCGCCAGGGGCGTTGCAGGTAGTAGTCGAGACGACCGAGGTTGACCGCCTCGATGATTGATTTCATCTCCGGCTGGCTGCCCAGCAGGATCTTGCGGCACGCCTCGTGACGACTGCCGAGGCTGATCAGAAAATCGGCCCCTCTCCCATCCCCCAGCTCGCTGTCACACACCACCACGGCGGGTGGCTGCCCCTTGCGATCCAGCTCGTCCAAGGCCAGCTCCGCCGACCCCTGACCGACCACCACCACCAACGCGAAATGGCCGAGCAGCGGAGCCAACTCCTGTTCGAATTCGGCCAGCAGTTGCACTTTGGCGGCGACACACAGCAGTGAGAAAGGGCTCATCAGCGACACTCCGTTGAGGCTCACTGCTCACTATATCAGCGAATCTTGTGGGGTTTTGCGAGGGGGCTAACAGCTGTCGCGGAAAGTGCACAAATAGATAAAACAGAAAACAACTGAATTTAATTCGACAAATCTGTCAATAACAAAACAAAAGACAAAATGTGACAACAATCAAAAATATAAACCATGATGGAGGTCAACGCCTTATCCCTATCATTACTACTACTATTGGACTAGTACTATGTAGGTAATTATTGACCGTAGGAAAACGCCGCCATGATTGGAAAACTGATAAGAAAAACCTGGTTCTGGCTCCTGCTGCTCGGGGCCCTGCTGGGTGTCGCGGCACTGGGAGTCACCGTAACCGTGCTGCACAAGACCAGCTCCACCGAATTCTGCGTCTCCTGCCACTCCATGCAGACTCCGCTCGCCGAGTATCAGGGCAGTGTCCACTTCCAGAACACCAAGGGGATCCGCGCCGAGTGCGCCGACTGCCACATCCCGGGCGACCCCACCTCCTACCTGTGGACCAAGATCCGCGCCGTGAAGGATATCTATCACGAGGCGATCGGCACGCTCGACACGCCTGAGAAATATGAAGCCCACAAGCTGCGGATGGCCCAATCCGTCTGGGACGAGCTGAAAGCCAACGACTCCGCCACCTGCCGCAGCTGCCACAGCTACGAGGCGATGGACATTCTGGCCCAGCGCCCCAATGCCCGTGCCGAGCACCCGGTCGCCATCAAGGAAGGCCAGACCTGTATCGACTGCCACCGCGGTGTCGCCCACATCATGCCTGACATGAGCGGTCTGGCTGCCGCCGGTGCCAGCGAGCTGGCGCAGGCTGCGGCCCAGACCCCGGCCAATGTCACCACCCGCTACGCCATCGCCACCACCCCGCTGTTCCTTGATGCTGAAGCCAAGACCGACGAAGGTACCCTGATGCCCTCCACCAAGGTGGAAGTGCTGGCCAACGAAAATGGCCGCGCCAAGGTGCAGATCGAAGGCTGGCAACAGGATGGTGTGAGCGAAGTATTCTACGCCGCACCGGGCAAACGGATCCTTAGCGTACTGGTCGGCGATGCCGCCAAGAAAGCGCTGGTCACCGGCCAGAGCGAAACCGACAGCGCCACCAACCTCACCTGGCATCAGGTCAAGCTGACCGCCTGGGTCGACCAGAGCCAGCTTATCGGCGATCAGGGCAAGCTGTGGCAATACGCCTCCACCCTGATGTCCAACAACTGTACCGGCTGCCACGGCCTCACCGCGCTGGATCACTTTAATGCCAACCAGTGGATCGGCGTCATCAAGGGGATGGAATCTCGTACCTCCCTGACCCCGGAACAGGCTCGCATGTTGACCCAGTATGTCCAGAAACACGCCAGTGACATGAGCGCGGCCCACTAAGGCTGGCACAGAGGAAAACCGTTATGACTTTTTTCAATGACAAGAAGACCAATCTGTCCCGCCGCAACCTGCTCAAGGGGCTCGGCGCCTGCGCAGCCCTGCCCCTGCTCGGCGGCATTTTTCCCAAGAGTGCGCTGGCGCAAGCCATCAGCACCGCATTGAGCCAATTCCCGACTCTGGTGCCCGCCCAGAAGGGCATTCTGACCGGCGCCCACTGGGGGGCTTTCGAGGCGCTCGTCGAGGATGGCCGCATGGTGCGCGTTCAGCCGGTGGCCGATGATCCGTCGCCAAACGATCTCATCGACATGGCGCCGTTCCAGGTGCACGCCAAGAACCGCATCAAGTACCCCATGGTACGCAAGAGTTGGCTGGAGCACGGCCCGGGCGCCAAACCCGAGCTACGCGGTGCCGACGAGTGGGTGCGAGTGAGCTGGGACAAGGCGATCGAACTGGTGGCCGGTGAAATCCAGCGGGTGCAGAGTGACTTCGGCCCGCAGGCGATCCACGCCGGTTCCTACGGCTGGAAGAGCGTCGGCATGTTCCACAACAGCCGCACCCTGCTGCACCGCCTGATGAACCTCTCCGGCGGCTTTACCGGTTATGCCGGTGACTACTCCACCGGCGCGGCTCAGGTGATCATGTCCCACGTGATGGGCTCCATCGAGGTGTACGAGCAGCAGACCGCCTGGCCCAACGTGGTAGAGAACGCCGAACTGGTGGTGCTGTGGGGGGTCAACGCTCAAGTGACCCTGAAGAACAGCTGGAATATGCCGGATCACGAAGGTCAGGCCGGCTTTATGGCCCTCAAGGAGAAGGGCACCCGCGTCATCAGCATCGACCCCATCTACAACGAAACCGCCAAGCTGGTCGGCGCCGAGTGGATTGCGCCGAACGCCTACACCGATGTGGCCATGATGCTGGGGGTGGCCCACACCCTCTACAGCGAGAAGAAGCACGATCAGGCTTTCCTCGATCGCTACACCGTCGGCTTCGACAAGTTCCTGAACTACCTGCTCGGCAAGGATGACGGCCAACCGAAGAGCGCCGAATGGGCGAGCACCGTCTGCGGCGTCGATGCCAAGGTGATCCGCCAGCTGGCTCTCGACATGGCCGCCAAACGCACCATGATCATGGCCGGTTGGGGGATGCAGCGTCAGCAGCACGGCGAACAGCCGAACTGGATGCTGGTGACGCTGGCCTCCATGCTGGGCCAGATCGGCCTGCCGGGCGGCGGCTACGGCTTCAGCTACCACTACTCCTCCGGTGGCAGCCCCACTGCCAAGGGCGGCATTCTCGCGGGGATCTCCGCCGGCAATGCACCGAAGAACAGCCCGGCCCCGATCCCGGTGGCCCGCATCGCCGACTGTCTCGCCAACCCGGGCAAGACCATCGACTTCAACGGCCGCAAGGTGACCTATCCGGACATCAAGCTGGTCTACGTGGCGGGCGGCAACCCCTTCCACCACCATCAGGACACCAACAACCTGCTGCAGGCGTGGCGCAAGCCGCAGACCGTGATCGTGCACGAGCCCTACTGGACGGCGACTGCCAAGCACGCCGATATCGTGCTGCCGGTCACCACCAGCTACGAGCGCAATGATCTGGAGATGGGGGGCGACTACTCCCAGCGCTATGTGTTCCCGATGCACCAGTGCGTGCCGCCCCAGCACGAGTCCCGCAATGACTTCGATATCTTCAGCGCCATCGCCGCCAAGCTGGGCGTGCAGGAGCAGTACACCGAAGGCAAAGACGAGATGCTGTGGCTCAAGCAGATGTACGACGGCATGGCGGCGCAGGCCCGCGGCGCCCGCGTGGCGCTGCCGCCGTTCAACATGTTCTGGGAGTCCAACAACTACATCCGCTTCCCGATCCCCGAGGCCAACCGCCAGTGGATCCGTCACGCCGATTTTCGCGAGAACCCGCTGCTCAACCCGCTCGGCACCCCGTCCGGCAAGATCGAGATCTTCTCCAACACGGTGGCGGGGATGGGTTATGCCGACTGTGCCGGCCATCCCAAGTGGTATGAGCCCAAGGAGTGGGTGCAGAGCGAGGTGGCGGCGCGCTATCCGCTGTCCCTCAACACCTCCCACCCGACCCAGCGGCTGCACTCCCAGCTCGACAACACCCCGCTGCGGGACAAGTTCGCCATCGCAGACCGCGAGGCGATCATGATCCATCCCGCCGACGCCAAGGCTCGCGGCATCGCCCAGGGGGATCTGGTGCGTGCCTTCAACGAGCGCGGCCAGATCCTGGTGGGCGCCCTGCTCTCCGAAGATGTGCGCCAAGGCGTGGTGCGGATCTGCGAAGGGGGCTGGTATGACCCGGCCAAGCCGGGCGAAGCGGGCAGCATCTGCAAAAACGGCAACGTCAACTGCCTCACCTTCGACGAGGGCTCGTCCAGTCTGGCGCAAGGCAACTGCGGCCACATGGCCCAGCTGCAGATCGAGAAGTACACAGGCCCTGTGCTGGCCAACACCGCCCACGCGGTACCGGCCAACGGCTAAGGCGATTGCCACCCAATAAAAACGGCGCCATCAAGGCGCCGTTTCTTTATCTGTCTGCCAAAGCGCAGGCATGGTCGGGACGGGTTTAGAACTCCCCTTCCTCCATATACTCCTGCGCGCATTCAACCAGCTGCGGCCACAGCTCTTCCGGCACCCAGGCGTCCGGGTCATCTTCATCCCCGTCGTACTGGCTCCAGAAGTAGCGGCGCAGACCGGAGGCAAACTCGTCGCTGATCTCGGCCAGCTCCGAGAGCGGCCCCAACCAGGCGATGCGGCGCAGGCCGGAGGCGAGATCGTTGATGGCATCCATCAGGGTGCGATCGTCAAAGCTCTGCTCCACCAGCAGGGTGAAGCGCTCGCGCGCCTGCTCGGTCTGCTCCTCGTCCAGCTCGCCCACATCGGCCAGCAAGTCGACAAAATCTTCCAGAAGGAACGCGATCAGGCCATCCCTGTCTTCAAACCACTGGATCTGGGCGCCCTTGACCCCCAGCACAGAGGCATCAAACGAATCGTCAAGGTGACACAGTGCCCACGGATCGTCGGTCATGCTTCTCTTCCTCAGGCTAAAACAAATGCCATATGTTATGCCTAGCTCTCGACTCTTGCCACCTTGGGCAACGAGAGGGAGGCGGCCAGACCGCCCAGTTCGGCACGGCCCATGATGAAACTGCCCCGATAGGCTTCCGCCAGATCGGAGACGATATTGAGGCCCAGGCCCGAGCCCGGCACCTTCTCGTCGAGCCGCACCCCGCGCAGCACCGCCTTGGCAATCTGATCCTCGCTCATGCCAGGGCCGTCATCCTCGATACGCAAGGTGATCCAGCCCCCCAGCTCGGCGCTGGAGATGCGCAGCTCGCTGGCAGACCACTTGAAGGCGTTCTCCAGCAGGTTGCCCACCATCTCGTCGAAATCCTGCTCCTCCACCCCGACCGCCAGATTGGCGGGCACCTGCAGGTCCACCGTCTTGCCCGGATAGAGGCGGGAGAAGGCGCGGCAGATATACTCCACCCGCGCCCGCACCGGGGTCGAGACCCCGAGGATCTTGGCTGCGCCAGTCACCCGCGCCTTGCCGAGGTGGTAATCGATATGGCGCTGGATCTGGTCGAGCTGCTCGCCGATGGTGGCCTGATCCTCCGGCGGCAACTGGGCCACCTGATTGCGCATGATGCTTAGCGGCGTCTTGAGGGCGTGGGCCAGATTGCCGGTGTGGGATCGCGCCCGCTGCAGCAGCTCGCCGTAGTGGTGCAGCAGCCGGTTGATATCCTCCACCAGCGGCTGGATCTCCAGCGGATAGCGCAACCGGAACCCCTCCTGATGACCCTCGTGAACCCGCCCCAGTTCACGGCGCAGCAGGTGCAGCGGCCGCAAGCCGTAGACGATCTGGAACATGAAGCCGAGCACCAGACCGGCGGCGGCAAAGCCGAGGCCGAGGAACAGGCTGATGCGGGTCTTGTTGAGGGTTTGGGTCAGGGCGCTGCTGTCCTTGGCCATCACCAGAGTGAAGACCCGATCAGAACCTGGCAGCAGCACGGTACGGGTCATGATCAGCAGCGGCTCCTTGTTGGGCCCCTTGCCGACGAAGAGGTCGGGATCGCCAAACGCCGACTTGAGGCCATCGCTCTTCAGGTTGGTATCCCATAGGGAACGGGAGCGCCCCACCACATCGCGGCCCAACTCCAGCTGCCAATAGTAGCCGGAGTAGGGTTGATTGAAGCGGGGATCGGAGAGGGAGCCGGTGACCACCGGCAGGCCGGTTTTGGCCACTTCCAGCCGGGAGAGCAGATCATAAAGCTGCAGGCGAAGGCCGTCGGCCTCCGCCTCCTGCCAGTAGTTGCGCATCATGGTCTGCAGACTGAAACCGGTGGCGAACAGAAACAGCCCGCACCACACCAGCGCGATGGCGACCAGTCGCCCCCGCAGGGTTCTGACCAGCCTCATTCGTTGATCCGGTACCCGAGGCCGCGCACTGTTTCAATCAGGTCTGGATTGGTTTTCTTGCGGATCCGGCCGATGAACACCTCCACGGTATTGGAGTCACGGTCAAAATCCTGAGCATAGATGTGGTCGATCAGCTCGCTGCGCGATACCACCTTGCCCCGGTGCTGCATCAGATAACCCAGCACGCGGAACTCGTGGGCGGTCAGTTTGATGGGAGTCCCTTCGTACCACACCTGCGACGCCGCCATGTCGAGCCGCACTCCGCCAATCTCCAGAATGGAGCTGGCGTTACCCGCCGCCCGGCGCACCAGCGCATGGACCCGCGCTACCAGCTCGGCCACCTGGAACGGCTTGGTAAGGTAGTCATCGGCACCGGCGTTGAGCCCCTCGATCTTCTCGTGCAGCTGACCACGGGCGGTCAGCACCAGCACAGGGGTATCGATCCCCTTGCTGCGCCACTCTTTCAGCACGCTCAGGCCATCGCGCCCCGGCAGGCCGAGGTCGAGAATGATGGCGTCATAGGGTTCGGTCTCACCGAGGAAACCGGCCTCGTTGCCATCGTGGCAGAGGTCGGTGACAAAGCCGGAGAGGCGCAGCTGTTCGGCCAGCTGGCCAGCCAGAATTTTTTCGTCTTCAACAATCAGAATTCGCATGAACAGGCTTCCACACAGGGGTTATTCATCATCCTCGACCGGGGGCTTTGGCGGTTCGAACAGCCGCTCCAGATGGTGGCCCTTGGCCCACACCAGCTCAAGGTTGTCGGCCCGATAGGCTACCTTGATCACGCTGTTTTCCCGATCGATGACTCGCAGTTCATAGAGCCAGATACCATCCTCTTCCCCCAGATCCACCCGCAACACCCGCACCGGCAATCTGGCCGCCATCTCCATCATTTCATGGAAGGGCCGAACCCGTCCCTCATGGACAGCTTGCTGCAGCATGGCTTCATCAGGCGTGACCGCCTGTGCCAGCAACGGCAGCAATAACCCAAGCAGAGGGAGCGCTCTATTCATGGATGATTCATCTCCAAAAACCTAACATAATGGCGTTTATAGTCTGCCAGCCATGAATCCGGAATGAATATGATCCCGCGCAGTTTCCTGCTGATCCTTTGCCTGTTGAGTGCCACAAGCTGGGCGGCCCAGAGCCGTCTCGACATGGCCGGGCTGGTCAAACTCCTGCTGGCGCAAGGGTATCACGACATTCGGGAAGTGGAGCTGGAAGGGGACAAATTCGAGGTCAAAACCCTCAATCGCCAGGATCAGAAGGTGCATCTCATCGTCGATGCCTACACTGGCGAGATCAAACAACAAGAGGCCGATTAGGCCTCTTTTGCATTCCAGCGCCCCCGCATGGGGCGCAGCAGTTTCTCCCGTCTCGGCCAGAGCAGGGCGCAGGACAGCAGCAGGTAGATGAGGGGCTCCCCCCAACCACTCTTGAGCGACCACCAGTAGTGCACCGGCACCAGCAAGGCGATGGCATAGACCCAGTTGTGCAGCTTCTGCCATGCGGCGCCCATGCGGCGCTGCAATGCGGGCAGCGAAGTGATGCTGAGGGCGGCCAGCAGCAGCAATGCCACCATCCCCACCACTATGTAGCTGCGCTTGACCAGCTCGCCGCCAATCAGGCCCCAGTCAAACTGCAGATCCAGCCCCAGCCACGCCATGAAGTGGAGCAGCGCCCAGGCAAAACACCAGAGCCCGAGGGGGCGGCGCAGCTTGATGAGCTGCCCCTGCCGCCAGCGCTTGGCCAGCGGCGACACCAGCAGGGTGAGCAGCAGCAGATTGAGCGCCCCCTTGCCAAGGTAGTGGATAAGCTCGGGCACCGGATCGCCCCCCAGCAGACCTGCCGGAATGGCAAAAACCAGCCAGAGCAGGAAACCCAAGGAGCCCAGATGCACCAGCGCCCGCAAGCCGCTGATATGGGTTGGTTTCAATCTCAGTACCATTGGCGCAGATCCATCCCCTGATAGAGCGAGGCGACTTCGTCACCATAGCCATTGAACATCAGGGTCGGCTGACGCTTGGCGCCAAACACCCCGCCCTCGCCGATAAAGCGCTCGCTGGCCTGACTCCAGCGCGGATGATCCACCTGCGGATTGACGTTGGCGTAGAAGCCATATTCGTTGGGAGCCAGCAGATTCCAGGTGGTCGGCGGCATCTCCTCCACCAGCCGGATCGAGACGATGCTCTTGATGCTCTTGAAGCCGTACTTCCACGGCACTACCAACCGGATCGGCGCGCCATTCTGGGCGGGCAGGGTCTTGCCGTAGAGCCCCATCGCAAGGAAAGAGAGAGGGTGTATCGCCTCGTCGATACGCAGCCCTTCGACGTAGGGATACTCGATGCCGCCCCCCAAACTGGAGGCCTGCCCCGGCAGCTGTTTCGGATCAAACAGGGTTTCGAAGGCAACAAACTTGGCGCGACTGGTGGGCTCGGCACGGCGGATAATCTCCGCCAGCGAGATGCCATTCCAGGGCAGCACCATGGACCAGGCTTCGACACAGCGCAGTCGGTAGATCCGCTCCTCCAGCTCGCTCTTGTTGATGAGGTCCCACACATCGAGGGTAAAGGGCTTGGCCACCTCCCCCTCCACCTTGAGGGTCCAGGGTTCGGGCTTGAGGTAATGGCCGTTGCGAGCCGGGTCGGACTTGTCGGTTCCGAGCTCATAGAAGTTGTTGTAACTGGTTGCCTTCTCTTCCGGTGTCAGCACCAGATTGGCCGAGCGCTCCGCAGGCTTGCTGTTGATCGGCCTAGTGGCTAATTGGGGAGCATCCTCTTTACCGCGCAGCAGATCGAGTACACCGGCCTGAGTGGGAAATGCCAGGGTGGCTGCGCCCAGACCCAGCCCTTTGAGAATAAGGCGGCGGTCCTGATAGACGGCTTCCGGGGTGACATCCTGTTCGGTAAGGGGGTGGGCGGTACGACGCTTGATCAACATGAAAAACTCCCGGGGCTGAGTGAGGCAGTATGGATAAGACCCGCCCCGGCAGATTTTTATTTCACACAAATTTACATCATGTGGTGCAGGGGCAGTGCCTTGGCCATGGTGCCGACCAGAAACAGGACTACGAACACCAGAAGGGGAACGATCACATTTGGCGCCATCAGACTCACTCCATGAGCAGGACAGGGCCTCTAACTATGGCCGACTGTCAGGCCGGTCACCAATGAATTTTTTTCGCGAGCGCAAGCGTATTCCTGAGTTGAAAAGGGTGATGAAGATCACACACAATTCGGCCCCCGCTTGCCGCCCCGATTGCCGGGGGTAGGCTGCCCATTTTGCGAAGCCAACTGAAGAGTCGCCCCATGAGCCCACTGATCGCCATCGCCATCACCACTGGAATTCTCTCCGCCGTCTGGGGCTGGATTGCCGTCGCGTTCGGCCTTATCTCCTGGGTCGGCTTTCTCGGCTGCACCAGCTATTTCGCGTCAAGCGGTGGCTACAAGGCGCTGCTGCAGACCATCTTCTGCAACACCAGTGGCATGCTGTGGGCACTGCTGCTGATCCATGGCGACAGTCTGTGGGGAGCGGGTGTGGCGGGTTATGTGATGACGGGGGTGGTCGCAACCCTGATGTGCGTACAGGCCAAGCAGCAGTGGCTCGGCTACATTCCCGGCACCTTTGCCGGTTGCTGTGCCACCTTCGGGGCGGCTGGCGAGTGGCGGCTGATCCTGCCCTCCCTCATCATTGGCGCCTTGTTCGGTTACCTGATGAAGGCGAGCGGCCTCTGGCTCTCCCATAAAACTCAAAAAGCCGATGCCGCTCCGGCGGTGGTTGATCCCGCCTGATTTATCCCTTCGATTTGAAGTTTGCTGCTTCAATGCCGTGCCGATTCAATAACTTGTAGAAATCGGTACGGTTTCTGCCCGCCATGTTGGCCGCCAGGGTCACGTTGCCCTCGGTGGTGCGCAGCAAACGGATCAGATACTCCTTCTCGAATTCGGCCCGCGCCTCGTTGAACGAGGGGATGCCGCCGCCACCGCCGCTCAGGGCGGACTCCACCATGGAGACCCCGATCACCGGGCTGCAACAGAGGCTGGCGAGCTGCTCCACCACGTTGCAGAGCTGGCGCACGTTGCCAGGCCAGGCAGCGGCCGCCAGCATCGCCAGCGACTCGGGCGAAAAACCCATGGCGGCGCAGTCGCTGTGGCGGCTGCGGTAGTCATCGAGCGCCTGACGGGCCAGCAGGGGGATATCCTCACTGCGGGCACTGAGAGACGGCAAGGTGATATTGGCGACGTTGAGACGGTAGAAGAGATCTTCCCGAAAGCGCCCCTCCTCCATCGCCTTGACCAGATCCTGATGGCTGGAGCTGAGTACCCGCACCTCCGGCGTGCCCTGACCATACTCCTCCATCACCTGCAGCAGCTTGGCCTGCAGGGATTCGGAGAGGCTGCCAATCTCGTCGAGAAACAGGGTCGCCCCCTTGGCCTGCTCGAACAGACCGGACTGTCCATCTTCACCAAACAGCTGCAGGTCGAGTGACGCCCACGGAATGGCGGCACAGTTGATGGTATGAAGCGGCTTGTCGCGCCGCTGGCTGGCCTGATGCAGCGCCTGCGCCATCGCCCCCTTGCCGGAGCCTGACGGCCCCATGATCAGCACCGGCACCTCCATGGTCGCAATGCTATGGGCTTGGATCAGCAGCTGTTCCAGCTGGGGATTGCGGGTCAGGATCAGCGACTGCCACTCCTGCTGCTGTTTCGGCCGCGTCAGACTCAACGCATGTTCGATGGTGGCGAACAGCTCATCCTTGTTGATGGGTTTGGTCAGAAAGCTGAAGACCCCGGAGCGGGTCGCCTGAATGGCGTCCGGGATGGTGCCGTGGGCGGTCATGATGATCACCGGCAACCCCAGCCACTGGGCTTGGATCCGCTCGAACAGCGCCAGACCGTCCATGCCAGCCATCCGCAGATCGCTCAGCACCAGATCAGCCCGTTGCTGACGCAACCGGTCGAGGGCCCCTTCCGCACTGTCGGCGGTATCCACTTCATAACCCTGACTGCGCAGCCGCATGCTCATCAGTTTGAGCAAGCTGACGTCGTCATCCACCAACAGGATCCGGCTCATGGTATTACCTCACGATTCTCGTTCAGCTTGCGCTGGTTGAGCTGGTCGTCGATAGCGGTCAGCTGCTCGATCTGGCGGCGCAGCCGCTGGATCTCCTGACTCTGGTCATCGCGACGGCTGTCGCGGGCCAGCAGCTGCTCGCCGAGGGCGATCCAGCTACGTAAAAAGGCCTGCGCATCGAGACCCAGTTCGGGCAACATCTGCTTCAGGCGCGCCAGACCGGCGGTGCGATTGGCCACCGATTCGGCGGGGTGGGAGTCCACCATGGCCAGACTGACCCGGCTCTCCAGATCGTCAGCCCCTTTCAGACGCTGACGCTCCTGCACCCGTTGCTGGGGGTGACTGGCCAGCAGCCAGTCGGAGTATTGCAGACGCACCTGCATCTCCTTGTTGGCAAACTCCATCCGCTTGGCAAAAGCGATATCGGAGGACTCCCGCTCTGCCTGTTGCGGCAGCAAGGAGCAACCCGCGAGCAGCCCTGCCATCAGAGCTGGAAATACGCGTTGTATCTTCATAGTCCTCATTTCAACGTCAACCTGAAACAGACATCCGCCTGTTCATCCTCTACCAGAACCAGTTCCCCCCCCAGGCTGTTGGCAGACTCGCGGGCGATGGAGAGGCCCATGCCCGAGCCTTTCAAGAGACCTTGCCGCACAGTGCTGCCCTGCTCGAAGGGTTCAAAAATGCGTTGCTGATCGGCCACGGGGATCTTGGGCCCCTCGTTGGCCACTTCCAGCCAGCTTATCTGTTCATCCTGCCCTGCCCTGATCCAGATATTGCCTCCGCTGGCGCCGTAACTGACGGCGTTGGAGAAGAGGTTATCGAGGATCAGTCGTAGCCGGTAGGGCTCCGCCCACAGGGTAACCGGCACGGTCGGCAAGTGTACACGGATCTGCTTGGACTCCAATGCCAGCCGGTACTCGGCAGAAAGTTCCGACAACATCGGCAGCAGGGGGACGGGCTCCAGTTCGAAGGCCTCCTGCTGACTGAGCCGGTTGAAGTCGAGCAGCCGCTCGATCAGGGTCTGCAAACGCCGACTGTTCTCGTCGAGCATCTGGCAGATCTCCAGCTGATCCGGCGTCAAAGGCCCGACCAGCTGCTCGCAGAGCAGATCCGTCCCCTCCCGCAGCACCGCCAGCGGGGTCTTGAGCTCGTGGGAAACATGGCGCAGGAACTGGTATTTCTGCAGCTCCAGCTCCTTGAGTTTGTCGTACAGCCAGACGATCCGCTCCCCCAGCAATACCAGCTCGGCAGGGCCGTCAACCGGCTTGGGATCGGGTTCGACCCCGGCACCCAGACTCAAGATGCGCGACTCAATCTGTCGTACCGGGTGGATGATGAGGTAGGTGAAGATAAAGACCATCAGCAGGCTGAGCGCCGCCACCGCACCGCTCACCCACCAGAGCTCGCTGGTCAGTCCGGCGATGGTGAACTGCACCCGATCCATGTGTTCGTCAACCCGGCTGCGGGTAACTATTTCGAGCTGCTTGTTAGCATCGTTGAACTGCTCGAGCTTGTCCCCCGCTGCCGCCGCCCGGGCCAACGCGGCATCCTGCAGGCTATCGAGCCAGGCCAGCCCCTGATCGAGCCCGCTGTAGAGCTGGCCGTCGGTGATGGAGTTGCGGTGTTCCGCCAGCAACACCCGATACCCGTCGAGTTGCTGCTGGTAGCTGGTGAGACTGCGGCGATCCCCCAGCACCGCGAAACGGCGCAAGGTGCGTTCGATATCGATGGCTTGCGCCGTCAGCAGGGTAGCGCGGCGGGTATCCTTGACCGCCCGCTCCATCTCGTCGCTGGTGAGCTGACTGAGGTGGGCAAGGGAGGTGCTGTTGTGCCAGATCATGCCGCCCAGCGGCATCAACACCAGCACAAATCCCATCAATACCACCTGCAGCAGGGAGCGTGGGCGAACCTTGGTCATCATCTCTTCTCTTGCATTCTCACCGGTGCGCCAGCATAGCCGCACCGCCCCAAAAAACAAAACCGGCCAACAGGCCGGTTTGTATTATCTGGATTGTGGTGATTCACGCCAACGCGACAGAGGCCAGACAGATAATCATGATCATCGCCAGCGCGCCCGAGGCGGTCAACAGCGCCCATTTCAGCTCCACACTCATGCAAACCTCCTTTCTGCCAATCAGTGCCGGATCACAATAGATAAGACAATGTTAAGCCATAGTTAATCCGATAACCGTGAGCTGCGTATACATTTCAGATGAGCCCAACCCAGGGAAGGTGAGCATGTTCTATCTGTGTAGCATTGGTTCCAATCTTGACCCGCACATCCATGTCAGCCGGGTGCTGGCCGAGCTGTTTGCGAACGTCGGCCCCCTGCGGCTGAGTTCGGTGATCCGCACCAAGCCGGTGGGAATGCACTCCAGCCACGACTTTCTCAACTGCCTGCTGGTGGTGGAGAGCCCGCTCGATGCCACCCGCCTCAAGCAGCACTTTGTCACCCTCGAGGTGGCGCACGGCCGGGATCGCAACGATCCGCTCTGCAAGGTGCACGATCGGCCGCTCGACATCGATATTCTGGCCAGCAACAGGAGCGGTGACTTTGCCTCGGCAGAGGTCGATTCCTATCTGGCGGAGCTGCTGGCCGAGCTCTATGGCCATGGCGAGGTGCATGACCCCAAGGTGGCGCTGCAAGTGACGCTCCCCGCCCCGTCGGGCAAGCTCAAACCCGGCAAGGGCTTGCTGACCCGGCAGGTCGGGCTGGAGCCGCTGGTGCTTGGCAAATCTTCAGAGAGTGGCCAGCGCGCGCCCGCCATCTACCTTGATGCAGGCCCCCGTCATATAACTGTTCCCCATCAGTAACTGCACCGCCTGCCAGATGGGCTCAAGTCCCCCCTCCCGCGCCAGCGGTGTTTTCGCCAACACCTGCTGGCGCCATGCCTCGTCATGCTCGTCGAGAAACAGAATGGGGCCCGGCTCTATGGTGTTGACTCGCACCGCAGGCGCCAGCTCCCGTGCAAAACTCATGGCCAGCGAATGGGCTCCCGCCTTGGTGGCCACATAGCTGGCAAAACGGGGGGCCGGGGCATGAATATAGATATCGGTGATATGAATGATGCTGGCGTTGGGATTGCTGGCCAGCCGGGGGGCCAGCGCCCGGTTGAGCTGGAAGGGGGCCGCCATGTGTACCCGGTAGAACTGCTCGAACTGGGCCAGTTGCGCCGCCGGATCAGTTGCCTGCGGCTCGAAGGCCGAAGCATTGTGGATCACCAGCGCCAGATCCTGATGGGCAGCCAGCACATCGATCAGCTTGCCAACGTCCTCTTCCCGACCAAAATCCGCCTGCACCAGCTCGACCCCCAGTGCCGCCAGCGTGGCCAGCTCCGGCCGCTCGCTGCGATAACTGCCCGTCACCTGCCAGCCCGCTGCCACCAGCTGTTCACAGAGATAAAATCCGAGTCGACGGCCGCAGCCCGTAACCAATGCACGCATACGATCTCCTTTCCCTTTCATGGTCTTGCATGAACGAAGCCCGCCTGCCAGCGGATCACCGCCGATGGCTTGTGCCTATCAATCCCTGCGGCACAAGCCATTGGTCGCGGGCCACCCACCCGCGTCATAGTGGCGGTATCCCCCTCTTGCGGAGTCACCGCCATGCTGAAAGTACACCACCACATGGGTCGCCTGACCCACTCCCTCACTGCCGGACTCGGCCTGGCAGAAGCGCTGGATCGCCTGCATCAATCGGGTCTTGGCGGCCTGCCGGTGCTGGATGAGCAGAAACGGCTGATCGGCTTTCTTTCCGAACAAGACTGCATCCCCAGCCTGCTCACCGGCAGCTACCACTGCGATACCCGCACCCGGGTGGAGGATCTGATGAACCGCTCGCCCCTCTCGGTCGGGCCGGATGAGAGCATTCTGGAGCTGGCTCGCCAGATGGCCGATGCCAAGCCCAAGATCTACCCGGTGCTGCAACAGGGCAAGGTGATCGGCATCATCAGCCGCCGTCAGGTGATGCAAGCCCTCAACCAGCATATGAAGGTGTGCCAGCAGACCTAGATCTGGTAACGCCCCTTGTCACCGATATCGAAGTGCAGGGGCATCCGCCACTTGGCCAGCGCCAGCAAGGTCAACAGGGCGCCGCAGACCAGCGCCACCAATGCGGCGGCCCACTCCACCCGCAACCACTCCAGCAGCCATAACGCCGGCAACAAAATGGGCACCAGCTTGATGCCGGGAATGGCGAAGCAAAACTGCTCCTTGAACGCCAGCCCGGAGAGGGTCGCCAACGCAGCTCCCAGCACCAGCGCATCCGGCGCCCCTACCGCAGCCAGGGCCAGTGCGCCCCAACCAAACCCCTGCAGAATCAGGCGAATCCGCTTGTCGTAGATATGCAGCGAGAAGCCGCAGATTGCGCTTGCCACTGCAAGTGACATCAACCATTGTGCCGACGGGAGCAGTGCCATCCCGCTCAGCAGCGCCGCACCGCGGCAAAGCAGCAACAAGGCTGCCGCACTCAAGCCAAGGCGGTAGAGCGAGACGGTCAACTTGTCGATCCCGTCCAGCGGGCTCTCGATTTCAGGATTTGCCATAAACAGTCGCTTCTAACGGATCAGGTGCCATCCAATATACTGGAATCAGGTCTTGGAATATCTTCAAACGGGCTCAGGAGACGTAGTTTGCGTGTGATCCCCCTGTTTTGGTTGCTGTTTCCACTCGGATTGCCCGCCAAAGAGCTGGTGATCTGCGGCACCATGGAGCCCCCGCTCAAGTATCTCGATGCCGATCAGAAACCCCGCGGACTCGATATCGACATCGTCACCGCCATCTTCGACAAGCTGGAGACGCCCTTTCGGATCGAGCTGGCCGACTCCGGTGCCCGCCTCACCCGCAATGCCGAAACCGGCGCCTGCGATCTGGTGATGACCCACTCCTACAAGGCAGAGCGGGAGAGTTATCTCATCTATCCCCAACAGGCCCATCTTCGCCACAGCTGGCACTTCTTCGTGCGCAAGGCGGACCTGATGAAGATCCGCTACGAAACGCTGGCCGATCTCAAACCCTGGCGCATCGGCGTGACCAAGGATTTCTCCTACACCCCTGAACTGGCAGTGGCGATGACCGACCCGGCCTATCAGTTCCAGGAGATCACCATGAACCAGCTGCAACTGCGCAAACTGCTGGCCGGACGCATCGATACCGTGCCCATGCCGCTTGTCACCGCCTTCACCCAGATCAAGGAGGAGGGGCTGACGGGAAAGATCGATTACCTGCCCAAACCGCTCAAGAGCAGCCCCTACTTCAACACCTGGGCCCGCGCACGAGCGGATGCACAGACCCCCGCCCTGATGGCGGCCTACGATGCCGAACTGCTACGCATGAAGCGCAACGGCAGCCTCAAGGCCCTCTACGACAAGTACGCCATCCCCTATATCGAACCCTGATCAAGGGGTCAGGGTTTCGCACGGGAGATGGATCTCTACACCCTACCCCTTATACAACCCACCTCAAGGCTTCACGTCCCGCAGGATCGGATTCTGCAGCGAAATCAGGGTTTCAGTGGACTGGATCTCGTCGATGGTCTGGATCTTGTTGATCAGCACTATCTGCAGCTCGTCGATGGAGCGGGTCATCACCTTCATGAAGATGCTGTAATGGCCGGTGGTGTAGTAGGCTTCCACCACCTCGTCCAGCGCCTGCAGCTTGGCCAGTGCCGAGGGGTAATCCTTGGCACTCTTCAGATTAATCCCGATAAAGCAGCAGACGTCGTAACCCAGCTTCTTGGGGTTAACCTGCACCCGTGTCCCCTCGATGATCCCCGCCTGTTTCATCTTCTCCACCCGCACATGGATGGTGCCCGGGCTGACCGCCAGTTGTTTCGCAAGTTCGGCGTAAGGGATCCGCGCATTCTCCATCAGAGCGGTGAGGATGGCCTGATCGAGATTATCGATCCGGTAATTTTCCGGCATTTTTTTGTACTCCCGTTGACGATACCTCATTAAAGAACGGCTTATTTTGAAAAAAAAAATACACAAAGCCTATTTCTATTATCGAATATTGAATTTAGTTAGCATTCCGTTGAAGAATCACCACATCCAACGGGGTTTGAAACAGGAATTCAGCATGAAACAGCACTACATTCGCAGCCAACAGCAGATTAGCTTCGTCAAAGAGATGTTCTCCCGCCAACTCGCCCAACAACTGGGTCTGATGGAGGTGCAAGCCCCCATTCTGAGCCGGGTCGGTGATGGCACTCAGGACAACCTCTCTGGCCATGAGAATGCAGTGCAGGTCAAAGTAAAAACCCTGCCGGAGCACAGCTACGAAGTGGTCCATTCACTGGCCAAGTGGAAGCGCCAGACCCTGGGTCGCTTCGGCTTCGGCCCGGGCGAAGGGATCTACACCCACATGAAGGCGCTGCGTCCGGATGAAGACAAGCTCACCCCCATCCACTCGGTCTACGTGGATCAGTGGGACTGGGAGAAGGTGATGCCGAGCGAGCGCCGCGATCTGGCCTATCTGCAGGAAACCGTGCGCGGCATCTGGGCCGCCATCAAGGCCACCGAGCGCGCAGTCTGCACCGAACATGAGCTGACCCCCTTCCTGCCAGCCGAGATCCAGTTCCTGCACAGCGAAGAGCTGCTGGCCCGTTACCCGGACCTCGATGCCAAGGGGCGCGAGCGTGCCATCGCCAAAGAGCTGGGGGCCGTGTTCCTGATCGGCATCGGCGGTGCCCTCTCCCACGGCGAGCGCCACGATGTGCGTGCCCCGGACTACGACGACTGGAGCAGCCACAGCGAGCTGGGACTGACAGGCCTGAACGGTGACATTCTGGTGTGGAACCCGGTGCTGCAAGACAGCTTCGAGATCTCCTCCATGGGGATCCGGGTCGACGCCGAGGCGCTGCGCCGCCAGCTGGCTATCACAGGCGACGAGGATCGCCTGCAGTACGACTGGCACCAGGATCTGCTGGCCGCACGGATGCCGCAAACCATCGGCGGTGGCATCGGCCAATCCCGTCTGGCCATGCTGCTGCTGCAAAAAGAGCATATTGGTCAGGTACAGGTTGGTGTCTGGCCAGCCGAGATGAAAGCTGCCGTGCAAGGCATGCTGTAACGAATGAAGGCCATGCCGGCGCCATCTCAGCCAGCATTGCAACAGGCAGATGGCCGTCGGGGTTGAGCGAGCGCATCCCCGGCAGGCTGTAAGAGGCGAGGTCAGCAGTGGCCGCGCTTCGCAATCGGGGGCTTACCCCTGCGACCCGCTCAACCCACGTCAGGTCGCGTCACTACATTCCTCCCGGCAATCTTCGGATTGCCGTTTTTTTTTGCGCCCGAATCCCCGCCACCAAATATGACAACGCCAGCCCGAAGGCTGGCGTTGCAAACATCGACACGAGATCGGTTACTGGGTCATGGTGAGGCCGTTGCTGTCGGCTCCCAGCAGCAGTTTTTTGCCCGGCACGATGCGACCGGAGAGCAGGGCCTGCGCCAGCGGGTTCTCCACCTTCTGCTGGATCGCCCGTTTGAGAGGCCGCGCCCCGTAGACAGGGTCGAACCCGGCATGCACCAGCTTCTCGAGCAGCGCTTCGCTCACCTCCACCTCGTAGCCCTGAGCCTCCAGTCGGCCCATCAGGCTCTTGAGCTGGATGCGGGCGATGGACTTGATGTGCTCCTCGCCGAGCGGATGGAACACCACGGTCTCGTCGATCCGGTTGATAAATTCCGGCCGGAAGCTGCGGGTCAGCACATCCATCAACATGGCCTTCATCTCGTCGTAATCCTTCTCGGAGTGGTGCTCCTGAATCAGATCCGACCCGAGGTTGGAGGTCATAATCACCACCGAGTTGCGGAAATCGACTGTGCGGCCCTGACCATCGGTCAGGCGGCCATCATCAAGCACCTGCAACAGGATGTTGAACACATCCGGATGCGCCTTCTCCACCTCGTCCAGCAGGATCACCGAGTAGGGACGACGGCGCACCGCCTCGGTCAGATAACCACCCTCTTCATAACCCACGTATCCGGGAGGCGCCCCCACCAAACGGGCCACGCTGTGTTTCTCCATGAACTCGGACATGTCGATCCGCACCATGGCATCCTGGGTATCGAACAGGAACTCGGCCAGCGCCTTGCACAGCTCGGTCTTGCCCACCCCGGTGGGCCCCAGGAACAGGAAGGAGCCGATGGGGCGATTCGGGTCGGAGAGTCCGGCACGGGAGCGACGAATGGCGTTGGAGACCGCATCGACCGCCTCCTCCTGACCAATCACCCGGCTGTGCAGCTGATCTTCCATCCGCAGCAGCTTGTCGCGTTCACCTTCCAGCATGCGGGCGACCGGAATCCCGGTCCAGCGTGCCAAGACGTCTGCAATCTCCACGTCGGTGACCCGGTTGCGCAGCAGACTGGTCTCCTGCATCTCGGCTTGGGTGGCGAGATCCAGCTGTTTCTCCAGCTCGGGAATGCGGCCGTACTGCAGCTCGGACATCCGGCCCAGGTCGCCTGCGCGGCGTGCCACGTCGAGATCCTGACGGGCCTGCTCCAGCGCGGCCTTGATATGCTGGGTGCCGGCGAGGGCAGCCTTCTCGGCCTTCCACACCTCGTCCAGCTCGTTGTATTCCCGATCTTTTTCGCCAATCTCCTGATTGATCAGCTCCAGACGCTTGCGGCTGGCGTCATCGTCCTCCTTCATCAGCGCCTGCTGCTCCAGCTTGAGCTGGATGATGCGCCGCTCGAGACGATCGAGCGCCTCGGGCTTGGAGTCGATCTGCAGCCGGATGCTGGCCGCCGCCTCGTCGATGAGATCGATGGCCTTGTCCGGCAGCTGGCGATCCGCAATGTAGCGGTGGGACAGCTGGGCCGCTGCAACGATGGCGGGGTCGGTGATCTGCACATGGTGGTGCAGCTCGTAACGCTCTTTCAGGCCGCGCAGGATGGCGATGGTATCTTCGACTGTCGGCTCTTCCACCAGCACCTTCTGGAAGCGGCGCTCCAGCGCAGCATCCTTCTCGATGAACTGGCGATACTCGTCCAGGGTGGTGGCACCGACGCAATGCAGCTCGCCCCGCGCCAGCGCAGGCTTGAGCATGTTGCCCGCATCCATGGCCCCTTCGCCCTTGCCGGCGCCGACCATGGTGTGCAGCTCGTCGATAAAGAGGATGACGTTGCCCTCCTCCTTGGCGAGATCGTTCAGCACGGCTTTGAGCCGCTCTTCAAACTCACCGCGATACTTGGCACCGGCCACCAGCGCCCCCATGTCCAGCGACAGCACCCGCTTGTTCTTCAGCCCTTCCGGCACTTCGCCATTGATGATGCGCTGAGCCAACCCCTCGACGATGGCGGTTTTACCGACACCGGGGGCACCGATCAGCACCGGGTTGTTCTTGGTGCGGCGTTGCAGCACCTGAATGGTACGGCGGATCTCGTCATCGCGGCCAATCACCGGGTCGAGCTTGCCGATTTCGGCCCGCTCGGTCAGATCGATGGTGTACTTCTCCAGCGCCTGGCGGTTCTCCTCGGCGTTGGCATCCTCCACCTTCTTGCCGCCACGCACCTTGTCGATGGCCGCTTCGAGTTTCTCCTTGGTCAGCCCCTGGGCGCGCAGCAGCTCACCCAGCGTCCCCTTGTCGTCGAGGGCAGCCAGCACGAACAGTTCGGAGGAGATGAACTGATCCTTGCGCTGCTGGGCCAGTTTGTCGCAGACGTTGAGCAGGCGGCCGAGGCCGTTGGAGAGCTGCACGTCCCCTTCCACGCCGCTGACGCGCGGCAGACGATCCAGCTCCTCACCGAGACGGGAGCGCAGAGCGTTGATATCCATCCCGGTCAGGGTGAGCAACGGACGGATGGAGCCGCCATCCTGATTGACCAACGCGGTCATCAGGTGAACGGGTTCGATGAATTGGTGGTCACGACCCAGCGCAAGAGACTGGGCATCGGAAATAGCAATCTGGAATTTGCTGGTAAGGCGATCGAGGCGCATTGCACTCCCCCTTCAAACAGGCAGACGCCGCTTGCGCGGCAAACAACATAACTTTCTGAGATGAAAGATGAGGCCCGTACGGGCTATTTCAAGGGCATGGACTGGTTATTTTTTCTGCAAGAGGGGGCGAGAGCAGGATCCCCGCCCTTGCCAGATGCAGGGCGGGGAGCTTCATCAGGACGCCAACCAGATGATGGAGGCCATCCGGCCGGTCTGGCCGTTGCGACGATAAGAGTAGAACTGCTCGCTGTCGCTGAAGGTACAGTATTCGCCGCCATAGACGGCGGTAACGCCGGCACGGGCGAGGCGCAACCGCGCCAGCTGGTAGATATCCGCCAACCATTTGCCGTCGTTGGCGGAAGGCACGAAAGCCGCGACCGCTTCAGCCTGCTCAGCCATAAAGGCCTCGCGCACCTCTCCCCCCACTTCAAATGCAGTGGGGCCAATGGCTGGGCCCAGCCAGGCCAGGATCTCGCCCGGCTCGCAGCCCATGGCGGCGATGCTCGCCTCCAGCACGCCCTCTTTCAGTCCACGCCAGCCAGCGTGGGCGGCGGCCACCACTGTGCCTGCCCGATCGCAAAACAGCACCGGCAGACAGTCAGCAGTCATCACGATGCAGGCCAGCTCCGCCTCATGGGCGCAGGCGGCATCAGCATCCGGCGCCTGCTGATAATGGCTGCTGACCGGATGAACCACGGTGCCATGCACCTGATTAAGCCAGTTGAGGGACCCCGGGATGGCGGCCGCCTGCTGCAAGCGGGCGCGGTTAGACTCGACTCGCGCCGGTTCGTCACCCACGTGGGCCCCCAGATTGAGACCGGCAAAGACCCCTTCACTGACGCCGCTATCCCGGGTGGTCGACAACGCCCTGACACTCGCCGGGGCTGGCCAGTCGGGTTCGATCCATTTCATCTGTGACTCCTTCAATTCACCGATATAAAAACGGGGCTCCTGCAAGGGAACCCCGATTGGCATCTATTCGGGCCGGATGACGCCAGAAACCGACGCAGCAGGCCCTATCACATCAGTTCCAGACCAGATCATCCGGATTGGCGAGGGTATCCGCGCGCAGCACTTCCATCAGCTCCACCATGTCTTGTGGTGTAGCTGAGTGCCACTGCATCACTTCCCCCGTGATGGGGTGAGCCAGTTGCAGCATGGTGGCATGCAGCGCCTGACGGTTGAAGTTACGCAGTGCCTGGGTCAGCTCGGGGGTCGCGTTGCGCAGCGGGCGCAGACGGCCACCGTAAGCGGGATCGCCCACCAGCGGGTGTTTGATGTGCGCCATGTGGACACGGATCTGGTGGGTACGGCCGGTCTCCAGACGCAGACGCAGACGGGTGTGGCCACGGAACTTCTCGTGCACCCGGTAGTGGGTCACAGAAGGACGACCATTGGGCACCACGGCCATATGGGTACGCTGGGACGGGTGACGGCCGATGGGCGCATCGACGGTGCCACCTGCGGTCATGTGACCGATGGCGATCGCTTCGTACTCACGGGTGATCTGGCGCGCCTGCAACGCTTCCACCAGATGGGTCTGGGCGGGTACGGTTTTGGCAACCACCATCAAACCTGTGGTGTCTTTATCCAGACGGTGCACGATACCGGCGCGGGGCACCTCGGCAATGCCGGGGTAGCGGTGCAGCAGGGCGTTGAGGATGGTGCCATCCGGCGTACCTGCGCCCGGGTGAACCACCAGACCGGCCGGTTTGTCGATCACCAGAATGTGTTCATCTTCATAAACGATGTTGAGCTCGATATCCTGGGCATCCCAGCGAGTATCATCTTCCAGCTCGACATTCACATGCACCTGCTGCCCGGCCAGAATCTTCTCGCGCGGGGTGTTGGCAACCTGACCGTCCAGGGTCACTCTGTCCTGTAAAATCCACTCCTTGATGCGGGTGCGGGAGTAGTCTGGAAACAATTCGGCCAGGGCCTGGTCGAGTCGCTGCCCGAATTGGTGATCCTGGAATTCGCCTGTCAGTTCAATATGCTGGCTCATGTATGGTCTCTTGAGCGGGGGGTATCAATTCGAAATAATCCGAGTATTCTAGCTTTTCTTTTAGCCAAGCATAACGGATACTTTGCCAATTTCGTGGAAATGGACCGGATGTTGTTGATGGGAAAGAAGTCTCACCTGCTGATGTCGCTCGCCTTGGTCGCTACCTTGATCACAGGCTGTTCCAGCACCAAACCCAAGGTACCCGACGAACCGCCGGAGACCCTGTACCAGAAAGCACGCCTCAAACTGGATGTTGGCAATTACGTGCAAGCCACTGAATTGCTGGAGGCTTTGGACTCTCGCTACCCGTTCGGCGCCTACTCCAACCAGGTGCAGCTTGACCTCATCTATGCCTACTACAAGCAGGATGATACCGCTCAGGCGATCGCCAATATCGACCGTTTTATCCGCCTCAATCCGGCGCATAAAAATATCGATTACGTCTTCTATATGCGCGGCCTGACCAACATGGCGGCGGATTACAACTTCTTCCAGAGCCTGTTCGGTATCGGTCGTGACGACAAAGACCCGGCTTATGCCCGTCAAGCATTCCAGGACTTCAAGACTCTGCTGCAAAACTACCCCAACAGCGTCTATGCCGCCGATGCCCGCGCCCGCATGATTGGCCTGAAGAATCGTCTGGCCCGATATGACCTGAGCGTGGCCGAGTATTACGTGAAGCGTGATGCACTGGTCGCGGCCGCCAACCGGGCCAAGCTGATTGTCGAAACCTACCCCGACACAGCCGAAACCGAGAAGGCGCTGGAGATCATGGTCGAGTCTTACGACGCTCTGAAGATGCCGCAGTTGGCCAAGCATGCCCGCGAAGTGCTGGCCAAGAACTACCCGGAAAACCGCCTCGGCCGTGGCTGAGTGATACGGATAAACCGGTAACAAAAAACCGATGCCTTGGCATCGGTTTTTTTATCGCTGCAATTTACCCTCAGCTATTACCCGCAGGGGCTCTGCAGAGCTGGGGCAGCGTGACGGCGCCATCCCAACGCCGTCCGTCATCGCAACGCTTACTTCGCGACGTTACCCGCCACGTTCAGGGCATCCCAGGTGCGGGAGAAGGGCGGCGCGTAGGCAAAGTCCAGCATGCCGAGCTGCTCGGTGGTCACCCCCATGGTGATGGCCACCGCCAGCGCGTCGATGCGGTGGACCGCCCCCTTGCGACCGAGGATCTGGCCACCCAGCAGCCGCTTGCTGCCCGCCTCGTAGACCAGCTTGACGTGAATGTCGGACTGACCCGGGCAGTAGTTGGTGTGGCACTTGTCCTTGATCACCACGGTGCGATAGTCGATGCCCATCGCCTTGGCTTCCTGCTCGGAAAGACCGGCTCGGCCCGCCTCCAGCCCCAGCACCTTGAGCGCGGCAGAGCCGAGGGTGCCCGGGAACTCCTGCTCGGCACCCGCCAGGTTCTCGCCTACCATGCGCCCCAGCTTGTTGGCGATGGTGGCGAGCGGTACATAGACCTGCTGCTGCTTCACGCTGTGCCAGACGCTGGCACAGTCGCCGGCCGACCAGACGTTGGCCAGCGAGCTGCGCCCCTGGCGATCCACCTTGATGGCGCCGTTACCGAGCCGCTCGATGCCGGTATCGGCCAGAAACTCGGTATTGGGCTTGACCCCGGTGCAGACCACCACGATATCGGCCTCGTACTCGCCCTGGCTGGTGCGCACGCCGGTCACCCGACCATCCCCCAGCAGTGCTTCAACTCGCTCACCCAGATGGAGAGAGACCCCCTGCTCGCGCAGTTCGGTTTCGATGTGCTGGGTGATCTCGCCATCAAACGCATCGGGGATGACTCGATCCGCCAGCTCGATGAGACGCACCTCTTTGCCCTGATGGACCAGCGCCTCGACCACTTCCAGCCCGATAAAGCCGGAGCCGATCACCACTGCGCGGCGATTGTTCTTGTCTTGCACCGCCGCCTTCAGCGCCAGTCCGTCGGCCATCCGGCGCAGACCGAATACCCCTTGCTGCTGCAAACCGGGGATGGGGGGCATCACTTCGCGGGCACCGGTGGCGATCATCAGGCGATCGTAGCGGTCGGTGAAGGTGTCGCCGTTGTGCTCCACCTGCAGGGTCTGGGCAGTTGCGTCAACGCTCAATACCCGATGGCCAATCTTGACCTCGATCCCCTTGGCGGCGAACTGCTCGGGGGTGAACTCGGCCATGTAGCCGGGCTCCTGAAACTCGTCGCCGACGAAGTAAGGCAGGCCGCAAGCACCGAAGGAGATCACTTCGGAGGCCTCATACACCACGATGTCGGCATCTTTGGCCAGACGGCGCGCCTTGGCCGCCGCACTCATACCGGCGGCTTCGCCACCTATGATCAGAATTCTCATAGTTTTTCCTCTCAATGGCGCAGGGAGGGCATGCCCTCCCTGCGGTCTATGACGGGAAAGGGTCACCCCTTTCCACAGGCAGATCAACCGACAGCAAATCAGACGGTGGACTCTTCGCCGTCCAGACTCACTTCATGATCGCTGTTGAACACATGCATGTCGGTCTCGCCCATCAGGCGGCTGGTGACCGTCCCTGCGGTGATGGAGCCGGAAACGTTGAGCGCGGTACGGCCCATGTCGATCAGCGGCTCGATGGAGATGAGCAGACCGGCCAGCGCCACCGGGAAGTCCAGCGCGGAGAGCACGATCAGCGCGGCAAAGGTGGCGCCGCCGCCAATGCCGGCCACCCCGAAGGAGCTGACGGTGATGATGGCGATCAGGGTCATGATGAAACCGGGATCCATCGGGTTGACCCCGACGGTCGGGGCAATCATCACGGCCAGCATGGCCGGATAGATACCGGCACAGCCGTTCTGGCCGATGGTGGAACCGAAGGAAGCGGCGAAGTTGGCGATCCCCTCAGGAATACCCAGCGACTTGGTCTGGGTCTGCACGTTCATCGGAATGGAGCCCGCACTGGTGCGCGAGGTGAAGGCAAACGCCAGCACCGGCGTGATCTTCTTGAGGAAGCGCAGCGGGTTGATACCGACCATGCTCACCAGCAGCAGGTGCACGACAAACATGATGGCGATGGCACCGTAGGAGGCCATCACAAAGCTGAGCAGGTTGAGGATGTCAGCATAGTTGGAACCGGAGACCACCTTGGTCATCAGCGCCAGCACGCCAAACGGGGTCAGGCGCAGCACCAGAGTCACCATCCGCATCACGATGGCATGAGCCACAGCCACGAAGTGACTGAAGCTGGCGAAGATCTCCGGCTTCTTGCGGGCGATGCCGGTGGCAGAAAGGCCGATGAAGATGGAGAAGATCACCACGGCGATGGTGGAGGTCTTGCGCGCCCCGGTCATGTCGAGGAAGGGGTTGGCGGGAATGAACTCCAGCATCATCTTGGCAAACGACATGCTCTCGACGCTGCCGAGGGTGGTCTGCAGCGCGGCGCCACGGGCGCTTTCGGCAGCCCCGGAGGTGAGCCCTTCGGCGGTAAGGCCAAACAGGTTGGACATCAGGATGCCCGCCCCGGCGGCGATGGCGGTGGTGAAGATCAACACGCCTATGGTCATGGCGCTGATCTTGCCCAGCGCAGTGCCACCATTGAGCTTCAAGATAGCGCTGATGATGGAGACCATGATGAGTGGGATGATGATCATCTGCAGCAGCTTCACATAGCCACTACCCACGATATCCAGATAGTCGATGGTCTGAACAATGACGGGCGAACCTGCACCGTAAAGCAGTTGCAACGCGGCGCCGAACAGAATACCGAGCCCCAAACCGGCAAATACCCGGCGGGTGAAGCTCACATGTTTTTCCTGTAACCGGTAGAGAAAGAACAGCAAGATGGCGGCGATGGCCAGATTGCCGATAACGCTAAATGTCATGGTATGACTCCCCAAAAAGCGGGCTTGCGCCCGAGAAACAAGAGCAAGCGCCATGCTTGCCCTGGCAACCGTGTCAGACGGTCTGCGCCGTCGTGACAAGAACAAGGGGGTCTATCGCCCCCTTGTCACAGATTCACTGCTTCTGCTGTTTCGCTCGCATGATGTTGATGATTTCGATGTCGGTATCCAGCATCCCCTCTTTGGAGAGGCGGCCCAGATTGGCGATGGTCTGGTCCACATCGTCGGAGACGATCCCCTCGCTCTGGGGGACATGCAGGTTGTTGATGGCCATCAGCGAAGACTTAACCGCCGCCGAGGTGGAAGTGGAGACCTTCATGGAGCAGGCGCTGCCCGCGCCGTCGCAGATGATGCCGGAGACATCGCCAATCATGTTGTTGATACAGTGGCTGATCTGCTGATACTGGCCGCCCAGCAGCCAGGTGATGGCGGCGCCGGAGCCCATGGCGGCGGTACTGGCGGCGCAGAGGGCCGACAACTTGTTCTGATAGGTCTTGATGTAGATGGCCACCAGATGGCTCATCACCAGTGCCCGGGTCAGCTGCTCGTCGCTCGCCTTGAGGAAGCGGGCAGCCGCGACCACAGGCATGGTGGCGGCAATGCCCTGATTGCCGGAACCGGAGTTGGACATGGCGGGCAGCATGGCGCCATCCATCCGCGCATCGGAGGCAGCGGAGGAGAGGCGCATCGCCAGGGTCATCAGGTCATCGGAGAGCAGCTTGCGCTCCACCTGCTCGGTGAGGATCTTGCCGATCTTCAGGCCGTAACCCTGCAACCCTTCATCTGCCAGCGCCTGATTCATGGTGGCGGCCTCGCGGATAAAGTCGATCTCCGCCAGCGGCACTTCCAATGCAAAATCGACGATCTCCCGCAGGGTCATGGCCGGTTTGGCGGATTTGGCTGGCTGGATCTGCACGCCGGGGGCGCTGTTCTGCTCCATCAGCACCTCGCCATCCTTCTCCATCAAGATGATGCGGGTGTGGTCGGTACAGATCACCACTCGGGCGCTATGGCCCTCCACTTCGGCCAGCACCTCGGCGTAGAGCACGTCCGGTACATCCTTAACATCCACCTTGATGACCGGCAGCAACACCTTGGCCGCTTCCACCTGTTCTGGTGTGAGGGTCTTGAGCACCTCCAGCCCGGCATCGGGATTGCCCCCTGTGATGCCGACCGCAGCGGCCACCGGCAGACCGATCATGCCGGTACCCGGCACCCCGACCCCCATGCCGTTCTTGAACAGATTGCCACTGACCCAGACGCTGATGCGGGTCGGGGTCTCCCCCAGCAGCTTGCGGCAGTTGGCCGCCGCCAGCGCCACCGACATCGGCTCGGTACAGCCCAGGGCCGGCACCACTTCACGCTTGAGCAGGGTAATAAAGTCGGTCCATTGTGCTTTCATCGCAGTGTTTCTCATGTTCAGGGTGCCCGCAGGCAGTTATTGCTTGTTCAGATCCGCCTTGTGGTTGCGGATATGCAGATAAACAGTATGACGGGAGATGCCGAGCATCCGGGCAACCAGCTGGGCCGCCTCCTTGATCTCGAAGATCCCCATGTCGAAGAGCCGGGTCACTATCTCCTTGTTGCGCACCGTGCAGGAGAGCGAATCGTCCCGATCCACCTTCTCAATCACCTGAGTCACCAGATCGTCCACCGAGCTGGCAAAGGTCTCGTTGTTGAGCGGCGCCGGTGCCGTTGGCAACGCAAAGGTATCGAGCAGGCTGCCAAGGGAGGTATCCAGACTGAAGTTCACGCAGAGCATGCCGATGGGCTTTCCCTGCCGGTTGCTGATGGTGATGGAGGAGGACTTCATCAGCGTCCCGTCGCGGGTACGGCTGAAGTAGCTGCTCCACTGGCTGCCCTCCTCCCCCTGCAAGCGGTTGAGGGCAAAGTCGGTGACCGGCGCCCCCTCCCGACGACCGGTGACATGGCCGTTGGCAATCTTGATGACCGATGCATCCAGCGTATCGAACGCATGCAACACCACCTCGCACCCCGCACCAAACAGCGCGGCCAGCGCCTCGACCGCGGGCTCGAAACTGGCGATCAGATGACGTTCTTCATCCGTTAACGAATTGATCTGGTCAGTGGTGGCTGCTGTGGACATATATGAGTAACTTTGAATAAACCGCAGTTGATTCTACTATCAACAAGATCAACTAATGTTGAGCGGCATCCCCTTTTTGTTCGCCATTATGCCCACCTTTTAACAAAGTGCGACAAATTGTGAAGCGGCGCACAGCAGGGCGGCGACTCAGAGGTGATAGCGAGCCAGCAGCTGCTTGTAGGCGGGGGTCTGTTTGAATGCCTTGAGGGCAGAGGAGAAGCGGATAGCCAGCTGGTCGTGGCCGGGCTTGTGGGTAAACGCGAGGAAGTTGCGGTTGTCGTCGGTCAGCAGGCGCGAGCCGTGGTTCACCTGATCCTGCAGCCCCTGGGTATGCAGCAAGTAGCGACCGACCCGCTCGTTGAGCACCACCCCGTCCAGCCGACCGGCCATCATCAGATGCAGTTGTTTGATGGCATTCCCCTCTCCCGTCATCGGCATCCGGATCACCCCGGGATCGGTCAGAAAATCGGGGCTGTAGGCATAATCTTCCTGAATACCTATCCGCAGACCCTTGAGGTCGGAGAGCTGCCTGAAATCCACCGGACGAACCGTCGGATAGAAGAGCACTTCACCGCTATAAGAGAGCGGCTCTTCGGGGTAGTGGAGCCAATGCTGGCGGGAAGGTTCAAAGAAGACGTCGACTACCGCATCCCCCTGCTTGAGACGGGCTTGCTGCAGAACCCGCTTCCAGGGCAGCACCCTGATTTCGGTGCGATAACCCATCTGGCGCAACACGGTACAGGCCAGATCGAGATCGGCGCCGGCCAGCTCGCCATTGTCACCACGCATCACATAAGGGGGCCACAGCTCGGTCAGCAGCGTCAGAGTCGGCGGCTCGTTCGTCGCCACGGCCGAACCAGCACCAAACAGGGAGGCCAGCAGCCAGCCGTACAACCCGATCCTTCGCCAACCCTGATACCACATCATGGAGATCCCTCATGGTCCGTATGGATTGAGGATATACAAGGGATGAGCAATAAAAAAGGAGGCCGAAGCCTCCTTGATATTCACTGTCTGAATGGCACTTACAGTGCTTTCAGGATTGCCTCGACGCTGGCCTTGGCATCGCCAAACAGCATCTGGGTATTTTCCTTGAAGAACAGCGGGTTCTGGACACCGGCGTAGCCAGTGTTCATGGAGCGCTTGAAGCCGATGACGTTCTGCGCTTTCCACACTTCCAGCACCGGCATGCCGGCGATCGGGCTGCCCGGATCTTCCATCGCGGCCGGGTTGACGGTGTCGTTGGCACCGATCACCAGCACGGTATCGGTATCGGCGAAGTCCTCGTTGATCTCGTCCATTTCCAGCACGATGTCATACGGTACTTTCGCTTCCGCCAGCAGCACGTTCATGTGGCCAGGCAGACGACCGGCAACCGGGTGGATACCGAAGCGCACCTTGACGCCGCGGTCACGCAGCTTCTGGGTGATCTCGGCAACCGGATACTGAGCCTGTGCCACCGCCATACCGTAGCCCGGGGTGATGATGACGGAGCTGGAGTTCTTCAGCAGGTCAGCCACTTCCTCGGCGCTGGTTTCGCGGTATTCGCCCATCTCCTGATCAGCCGTGGAGGCCACGCCATCGGAGCCGAAGCCACCGGCGATCACGGAGATGAAGGAGCGGTTCATCGCCTTGCACATGATGTAAGAGAGGATGGCACCGGAGGAACCCACCAGGGCACCGGTGACGATCAACAGGTCATTGGAGAGCATGAAGCCCGCCGCCGCTGCCGCCCAACCGGAGTAGGAGTTCAGCATGGAGACCACCACCGGCATGTCGGCGCCACCGATGGAGGCAACCAGATGCCAGCCGAAGGCGAAGGCGATCAGGGTCATCACCAGCAGGGCGAAGGTAGAGCCGCCCGCGTTGACGAAGTAGACCATCAGCGCCAGAGAAGCGACCACGGCCAGCAGGTTCAGCTTGTGGCGGTGCGGCAGCATCAGTGGCTTGGAGGAGATCAGACCGCGCAGTTTGCCGAAGGCAACCACGGAACCGGTAAAGGTTACGGCACCGATGAAGACGCCCAGGAAGATCTCGACCAGATGGATGTTCAGCATGGCGCCGGTCAGGTGCTCGACCTGGGCAACGCTGTTGGCCTGCTCGAACGCCGCACGGGCGGCTGCCAGGGTGGCATCCAGATTGGAACCGACGGAGACGACGACCTCAGCAGGTGCAGAGGGGTGCAGATCGATGAAGCTGTTGAAGCCCACCAGTACTGCCGCCATACCCACGAAGCTGTGCAGCACGGCCACCAGCTCGGGCATCTCGGTCATTTCGACCTTGAGTGCCAGACGCACGCCGATGGCACCGCCGATCACCATGGCCAGGATGATCCAGTGAACACCACTGGTCTCCGGGTTGAATACGGTAGCGAGCAGGGCGATAGCCATACCCGCGATACCGAACAGGTTGCCATGCTTGGCCGTTTCTTGCTTCGACAGTCCCGCGAGACTGAGGATGAAGAGCACGGCGGCAACGATATAGGATGCTGTTACCAGTCCTTGAGACACGTTAAACCCCCTTAATCCTTACGGAACATCTTCAGCATGCGCTGAGTGACGGTGAAGCCGCCGAAGATGTTGATACTGGCAATCAGCACGGCGATGAAGGCCAATGCGGTGACCAGAGTCGACCCTTGCCCGATCTGCAGCAGGGCACCGACCACGATAATGCCGGAGATGGCATTGGTGACCGACATCAGCGGCGTATGCAGGGCGTGAGAGACGTTCCACACAACGTAGTAACCGACCACACAGGCCAGGATGAATACGGTGAAGTGGGAGAGGAAGGCTGCCGGGGCAACGGAGGCGATCCAGCCGAAGGCGGCGATGCCGAGGGCACCGAACACGAACTTCTTGTTGGAGGGTTTGGCCTCTTCCTTCTTGGCGGCCGGTTTGGCGGCGGCCGGTTTCTGCGGTGCAGCAGAGACGGAGATGGCGGGCGGCGGGAAGGTCACTTCACCGGCCTGGATCACCGTCATGTTGCGCTGAACTACGTCTTCGAAGTCGATGGCAACGTTGCCGTCCTTCTCCTTGCACATCAGCTTCATCAGGTTGACCAGGTTGGTACCGTAGAGCTGGGAGGATTGGGCAGGCAGACGACCCGGCAGATCGGTGTAACCAATCACCTTGACGCCGTTGTCGGTGACATGCAGTTCACCCGGCACTGTGTATTCACAGTTACCGCCAGCCTGGGCGGCCATGTCCACGATGACGGAGCCCGGCTTCATGCTGTCGACCATCTCTTTGGTGATCAGCTTGGGAGCCGGCTTGCCCGGGATCAGGGCGGTGGTGATGATGATGTCCACCTCTTTGGCCTGCTGGGCAAACAGCTCCATCTCGGCCTTGATGAACTCTTCGCTCATCACTTTGGCGTAACCATCGGAGGAGGAACCATCCTCACCGCCGAAGTCGAGCTTGAGGAACTCGCCACCCATGGATTCGATCTGCTCGGCCACTTCCAGACGGGTATCGAAGGCACGCACGATGGCACCGAGGGAACCGGCAGTACCGATGGCAGCCAGACCGGCTACGCCGGCACCGATTACCAGCACCTTGGCAGGCGGCACTTTACCGGCAGCAGTGATTTGGCCGGTGAAGAAGCGACCGAACTGGTGCGCAGCTTCAACAACGGCACGATAGCCACCGATGTTGGCCATGGAGGAGAGGGCATCGAGGGACTGGGCACGGGAGATCCGCGGCACCATATCCATCGCCATTACATTGATGTTGCGCTCGGACAGCTTCTTGACCAGCTCGGGGTTCTGGGCAGGCCAGATGAAGCTGATCAGAGTGGCGCCATCTTTAATTTGTGCGATCTCGGCATCGGTCGGCGCATTGACCTTGAAGATAAGGTCGGCTTGCCAGACATTCGGCACCACGCTGGCACCGGCAGCCTCGAAGGCGGCATCATCGAAGCTGGCCGACAGGCCTGCGCCGGTCTCGATGGCGACCTCGAAGCCGAGCTTTTTCAGCTGCTCGACGGTAGCCGGGGTCGCTGCGACCCGGGTCTCACCGACGAGACTCTCTCTCGGTATTCCAATCTGCATGACTATTCCCTGATGGTTAATAAACAATCGCTGCCCAGTGTCTCATTTCTGGCGAAACAAGACATGACCAAAGTGCAGGTCTTGGGCTCTTTGTTATGAAAATCAGTAGGCTTTACCTCAACCTCCTGTCATGGTCAGGCCCCCGCTTTTCAGGCGCGAAGGTGATTAGTATCAAATTTTGGAGTTTTATTACAACCGCAGTCCCGACGGCACTCGTACAGAATTCAGCCCATCCCTGGCTACAATTAAAAAAAACAAACCAAATTAGAGGCTTATACCAGTAAAAACGGCTGAAAAAAGTGATCCAACCAGTCAAAAAAAATGTTTTACCGGCCCTCTATCTTAGCGTTTTTTGTTCTTACGAAATCCGCTTTCGTCTCACTTCTCGCAGCGAAACGCCGAAAAGTAACATTTTCCCAACAAAAGCGGGGCCACTCAGCCGCCAGATGGCGGGAAAGGGCCCCGGCAATTCAATCGTTTCGCCCGTTTGGCACCGATTGGCGGCCCTTACCAGGCCGCTTCATAAATATGCTGGCTCTGCACCAGATCGATATCGCCGTGCTCGCCGATGGCAGTCATACCGTGCTCCCCCAGCTTGCCGATCAGGGTGTCGATACCCAGATCTTTCAGACCGTAGTCGCGCAGTCGGGTCTTGACCCCCATCCGCTCGAAGAAGTCGCGGGTCGCGGCGATGGCATCATCGATGCGCTCCGCTTCGCTGCCGCTGTGCAAACCCCACACCCGCTCTGCGTATTGCAGCAGCTTGGCATGTTTCTGTTTGCGCTTGGCCTGCAGCAGGGCGGGCAGCACCACCGCCAGAGTCTGGGCGTGGTCGAGGCCGTGCAGGGCAGTCAGCTCGTGACCCAGCATGTGGGTGGCCCAATCCTGCGGTACACCGGCACCGATCAGGCCGTTCAACGCCATTGTGGCGCTCCACATGATGTTGGCGCGTACCTCGTAGTTCTGCGGCTCGGCCAGCGCCTTGGGGCCCTCTTCGATCAGGGTCAGCAGCAAGCCTTCAGCGAAGCGATCCTGCACCTTGGCATTGACCGGATAGGTGAGGTACTGCTCCACTATGTGAACAAAGGCATCCACTACCCCGTTCGCTACCTGACGCTCGGGCAGGGTGTAGGTGAGCACCGGATCGAGCACGGCGAAGCGCGGCATCACGAACGGCGAGAAGAAGTGCACCTTGTCACCACTGCTGCGACGGGTGATGACGGCGCCCATGTTCATTTCGGAACCGGTCGCAGGCAGGGTCAGCACTGAACCGAGCGGGATGGCGGAACGCACTTCGCTGCCGACGGTCTCGAGAATGTGCCAGGGATCCTTGGCCGGATCGTAGTGCGCGGCAGCAGCGATAAACTTGGTGCCATCAAGCACGGAGCCACCGCCAACGGCGAGCAGGAAGTCGACACGCTCGGCACGGGCCAGCTCCACGGCGCCCATCAGGGTCTCGTAGGCCGGGTTCGGCTCGATGCCGCCAAATTCAAACAGAGTGAAGCCAGCCAGTTCGCTGCGGATCTGTTCCAGCAAGCCGCTGCGTACCACGCTGCCGCCGCCATAGGTGATCATGACGCGGGCATCGCTCGGGAGCTGCTCGCGCAACTGGGCGATCTGCCCTTGGCCGAACAGGATTTTGGTCGGGGTATGGAGAGTAAAGTTGTTCATCGACATTGCCTTCTTCTGATAGTCAGGGCGGCCAGGCCGCGAAATCGTGATTGCATTTTTCTCCAGAACCACCCTACCATCAAGACAACATCCTGCTTGATTCTTGCCTATTTCTACAAAGCAGCAAAAACCGGAACAGTCGAATCAAAGAGCACCCATGCAAAACCGTTACAGCGACCTCGCCGCCAGATTGACCCGCCACGTCACTGCACCCGGCATCACCCCATCACCGGTAAAACAGGTCAACCTCATCTATACCACCGAGCACCATGGCCGCACTCCGGTGCTCTACCAGCCGCGGATGATCGTTATCCTGCAGGGACACAAGGTGGGTTATCTGGCGGATCAAGTGTTTCGCTACGACCCCAACCACTATCTGCTGATGACCCTGCCGCTGCCCTGCGAGTGCGAGTGCTTCGCCTCCCCCGAGCAGCCGCTTATCGGTTTTACCATCGAGATCGATCTGGTCACCCTGCAAGAGCTGCTGCTGGAGCTTGGCGATGCCCTGCCCGCCCCCGCGCCGCAAAAGAGCGGCGTCCACTCGGTCCCCCTGTCCGAAACCATGTTCTGCGCTGCCGAGCGACTGATCGAGCTGATGGACAACCCGCTGCACGCCAGGGTGCTGGGACCGCAGACGGTGCGGGAGATGCTGTTCCACGCCCTCACCGAGGGGGGCGGCCCGGCGCTGCAAGCGCTCGCCAATCGCCACAACCATGTGGGCCAGATCGCCCGGGTGCTGCGTATGATAGAGTCCCGTTATGCCGACAACCTCACCATGGAGGAGCTGGCGCGGGAGGTGAACATGAGCGTCTCCGCCTTTCACCACCACTTCAAGGCGGTCACTGCCACCTCGCCGCTGCAGTACATCAAGTCGTTTCGCCTCCACAAGGCGCGGATGATGATGCTGCACGACGGTATCAAGGCGGGTACCGCGGCGGCCAGAGTCGGTTACGAGAGCAACTCCCAGTTCAGTCGGGAGTACAAGCGCTTCTTCGGCAGCACGCCGACGGATCAGGCCTCCCGCTTCCGGGATGGCCAGCTGCGCATCATCGAGGGATAACAAGAGAAGGATTACTTATGCGTTCACTGCTTTGCCTGTTCACCGCTTTGCTGCTGACAGCCTGTACCGGGATTGCCGATGGCATCCGCCCCGTTACCGGCTTCCAGCTCGATCGTTATCTCGGTACCTGGTACGAAATCGCCCGCCTCGACCACAGCTTCGAGCGGGGGCTAGAGCAGGTGAGCGCCACCTACAGCCTGCGGGACGATGGCGGCGTCAAGGTGCTCAACCGCGGCAAGCAGAGCGATGGCAGCTGGCGCGAAGCCGAGGGCAAGGCCTACTTCGTCGGCAGCCCGGACGAGGCACGGCTCAAGGTGAGCTTCTTCGGCCCCTTCTACGGCGGCTACAACGTCATCGACCTCGACCCCGATTACCAGCTCTCGCTGGTGACCAGCTACAACCACGACTACCTCTGGATCCTCTCCCGCTCACCCAACCCGCCCAAGGCGAAGGTGGATGCGCTGGTCGCCAAAGCGAAGTCGCTGGGCTTTTCCACCGACCAGCTGATTTGGGTCAAACAGACCCCTTAAGCCAGTCGTAAAATAGCAAAGGGCAGCCCGCGGGCTGCCCTTTCTGTTGCTGGCGTGGCGGGATGTTAAAGCCGGAAGCGGCCGATCTCCTGCTCCAGCCGCTCGGTCAGCGACTTGAGTTCGGCCGCCTGCGCCGCCTCGTTGCCCGCCTGCTCGGCCAGCTCTTGCGAGACGTGGCGGATATTTTCGGTATTGCGGCTGATCTCGCCGGTCACCGAAGTCTGCTCCTCGGCCGCGGCGGCGATCTGGGTCGCCATGTCGCTGATAGAGCCGATCGCCTCGTTGATCCGGGCAAGGCTCTGGTTGGCCGCTTCCGCATCCTCGACGCTGGTACCCGCCAGCTGACGGCTGGTCTCCATGCCACCCACGGCGCGACGGGTGGTCTGCTGCAGGGTCTCGATCATCTGCTGGATCTCGTCGGTGGAGTCGTGAGTACGGCGCGACAGCACCCTCACCTCGTCCGCAACTACCGCGAAACCGCGGCCCTGCTCACCGGCCCGGGCCGCCTCGATGGCGGCGTTGAGCGCCAGCAGGTTGGTCTGCTCGGCGATGCCGCTGATGGTCGCCAGAATGCCGCTGATCTTCTGGGCATGGCTGTCGAGCTCGTTGATGATCTGGCTGGCATCGGCCACTTCGTCCGCCAGACCGGTAATGCTGCGCTGACTCTGGCCAACCTGGGATTGGCCGGCGACCGCCAGTGCGACCGCATCGGTGGCGGTGGTGGCGGCAAACTCGGCGTTACCGGCGATCTCCTGGGTAGCGGAAGCCATCTCGGTCACCGCGGTCGCCACCATCACGATCTCATCCTGCTGCTGGCGCACCCGCTGACTGCGAGCCTGCGCCCCGGCCGCCTGGGCACGGGACTGTGCCGCCAGCTCGACGGTAACATCCCGCAACCGGCTGACGATACCGTGCAGCCGCGCCACGAACTGGTTGAAGTTCTGGGCCAGCTGACCCACCTCATCCTTGCTGTGAGTGTTGATGTGAACGGTGAGATCCCCCTCGCCGTGGGCGATGTCGTGCAGGGCGTGCGCGACCCGACCGAGATCGGCGAACAGGTATTTGAAGGTGGCGGTGAGCAGGGCGCTGAACACCAGCATCAGCACCAGGGTCAACCCCACCAGCTCCCACAGCAGACTGCTGAGCGGCGCCTCCAGCACATCGCGATACATCACCATTGCCAGCAGCCAGTCGGTGCCCGGCACCGGTTGTACCGCCAGCAGCACATCCCGCCCGTCGAGGGTGGCGGCGTGCAGCTCGCTGTTTTCGCGACCCCACTGCTGGAAGGTGACGGCCGAGAGTCCCGGCGCCAGCTCGGCGATGGGCTTGAGCGCCAAATCCTTCTGCGGATGACCGACAATGAGGCCGCTGCTGTCGAGCAGCATGGCGTAGCCCTCACCCTGCACCTTCATCGCCAGCACCTCGTCGATCAGCTTGTCGAGCGCCAGGTTGGCCCCCACGGCACCGACCAGCTCCCCCTGATGGCGCACCGGCTCGGAAAGAGTGACCACCAGCTTCTGCATGGTGACGCTGACATAGGGGGCTGTGACGATGAGCTGACCCGCCTTCACCGCATCCTGATACCAGGGGCGCTCGCGCGGGTCATAGTTGCCGGTGTTGAGGGAGGGATCCTGCCGGGTCATCACCCCCTGCGCGGAGCCAAAATAGGTGAGGCCGAAGCCGCCCGAGGTGTAGGCCTGCTTCAGGTGCGGCACCAGCTCGGCTTGGGGGTTATCGCTGATCAGATTGACCAGCGCATGGACGGTGTTCTTGCGATCCGTCATCCATTCGCCGATGGCGACCGAGTAGGCGTGGCCATAGTTGACCGCCTCGCTCTGGATGGCGCTCATGGTGCGGGATTTTAGGGTGTGAAAGGCAACGATGCCGAGCAGTGATGCCATCAGCAGCACTACGCCAAGACTGGTGGCCAGCAGCTTGCCGCGCAGAGAGAGGGTCATGACGACGAATCCTTGTTGTTGTGTCAGGCAGGGAAAACCCTGATGTATCAAAGGCTATCGGCCGCAATATGAACAGACTTTAGTGAATCTGTATATTTTCTCATCTATCAACAACATAACGCGCTATTCGTGTGAACCAGATCGCTATTCCATGCTACTGACTCTTGTAACAACAAAGCAGCAGGCCGCCCGAAGGCGGCCTGTCACTTACCCCTGATATGCACCGGCGGAGTAGGTCAGCTCATAGCTGTGGCTGTAGATCTCGATGATGTTGCCGAAGGGATCTTCCATGTAGACCATGCGGTAGGGTTTCTCGCCCGGGTAGTACTCGCGTACCGGCATCCGCTGCTTGCCGCCCGCCGCGACGATGCGCGCCGCCAGCCCCTCGACATCCGGATCCTGCACGCTGAAGTGGAACACTCCGGTCTTCCAGAATTCGAAGTTGTTTTCGCGCTGCTCGCTGTTGGGGAACTCGAACAGCTCGATGCCGATCTTGTCGCCGGTGGAGAGGTGAGCGATGCGGAAGGAGCCCCAACCCGGGCCAAACACGTCGTTGCACATCACGCCGATGGCAGAGTCATCCTCGGTGATGGTGGTGGCCGGCATGATGAGATACCAGCCCATCACCTTGGTATAGAACTCGACTGCCTTGTCGAGGTCAGTCACCGTGATGCCGATGTGGGAGAAGTTGCGTGGATAGGTCATACGTCACCTTGAAATTGTGTGTGGGAAACAGGTGACATGATAGGAAGGGGCGACATAATGAAAAATAAGGTCAAACTAATGGAAGGAATAAATTAAATTTATGGTTAATCCGCTCTGGCTCCACACCCTGGTGGTGGTGCATGAAACCGGCAGTTTTACCCGTGCCGCCGAGCGGCTGGATCTCACCCAAGCCGCCGTCAGTCAGCATATCTCGCGCCTCGAGGCCGAATTTGGCCCCCTGCTGCTGCGCAAGCCTCGTCAGCTGGAGCTCACCCCGCGCGGGCTGGTGCTGCTCGACTTCGCCCGCCAGCAGGCGCAGGCCGCCGAACAGCTGCGGGCGCGCCTCTCTGACGATGACCCTCACCACGGCGCCATCACCCTGTCCACCCCGGGTAGCATTGGTCTGCTGCTCTATCCCCTGCTGCTCGACCAGCAACAAGAGCACCCCGGACTCACCATCCAGCACCGCTTTGCCCCCACCCCCGACATAGTGCAGGCGGTACTGGCGGGGCGCAGCGATCTGGGACTGGTGGATCAGCCGCCTGAACACCCCAGCATCGCCGCCGAGCCCTTCGCCCGCGAACCCCTCTGTCTGGTGGTACCCAACGACGGCGAGGAGCAGAGCTGGCAGCTCCTCTGTCAGCTCGGCTTTATCGACCACCCGGATGGCCGCAGCATGGCACAACGCCTGTTGGGACGACGCTACCCCGGCCAGCGCGTTGACGAGATCCCGCAGCGCGGCTTTACCAACCAGATCGGCCTGATCCTGGAGCCGGTCGCCCGCGGCCTCGGCTTTACCGTGCTGCCCCGCTTCGCCGTCAACGCCTTTGCCCAGCAAGAGAAGATCCGGGTAATCCAGAGCAGCATTGAAGTGATCGACACCCTCTGGCTGATCTACCGCGCCGAGTGGCCGCTCCCCGCCCGCCACCAACGGCTGGTCACCGTCCTGAAACAGCGGGTTGCAGCACACTGAACGCTCTTGCGGCAGACATCGAGATCAATGTGGCCACAGTCTCACCGGGGGGCTAACGGCAAGAAGAAAAAGAGAAAGGAGAGAGGGATAAATTGGCGAACGCCGAAAATGCGAAAGGCCAGCTCAATGAGCTGGCCTTTCTGAAAATGGCAGGGGCGGCAGGACTCGAACCCGCAACCATCGGTTTTGGAGACCGCTGTTCTACCAATTGGAACTACGCCCCTGCAACAAACGAGGCGTAGTATACAAAGTGGAGATCAAAGGTAAAGGCTTTTTTTACGCTTTCGATGCGATTGCACAAATCCCGAACAAGTCGCGCTTGTTTGTGCAGCAAAGCGGGATAACTTGCTGTATTTGCAGCCCTGCCGGGGTAGGAATGGAACATAAATGGGGGTAGGGTGAAATCAGGTACCGGGAGGCCACTTATGCTCAATTACCGACTGCTCCAACAACTGGCGCCCCTCAACTTCAGGGATGAACGCAAAACAGAGTCCCTGCCCGCCTATCTTGAACGGGTCGCGCCGCTGGTGCCCTTTATTCCTGAAAATGTGCTTTCCCAGTGGATTTACCGTCATTGGCGCGGTTTTGAGTCCAACTGGAGCTTTATCGATCTCGCCAACCATCAGTTCACCTGTGAAAGCTGGCCCACCGCGCAACTGGTGGATCAGGTGGACTCCCGCCATATGGAGGTGATCGAGCGCTGGGGGGAGATGCTGCGCAGCAACCGCTATGTCCGCCGCTCCTGGCTCGGCGAGAAGATGCTGAGCGAAGGCACCTGGCCCGAACCTGTCATCGTGCTGGTGCCGGAGGAGGGTTCCAGCTACCCGAACGGTCATCCCCTGCCCCGCCCCTACTGCCTGCTGGAAGGACACCACAGACTCGGTTATTTGCGCGCCATGGCCCGCGATGGGGAATCGCTGCAAGAGACGCACAAGGTGTGGATTTGTCGTCACATTCCCGCCACTTAAACGTTTTTCATGCTGAAATTGGCATCGGAAATAAAATTTTGACAATTAAAAAAGCAGCCCTATAATCTGTCCGGTTTTGAAAAAGGTCGGGACGAAACGATGCAGTTTTTGATTCAGAAAACAGCCTTGCAGACGGGTGGTGCGCACCAGAGCGGCCCCGTTGTTTCCGGTTCCCACCCCAAAGATCCCCAGTTATTTTTAAAAAAAGCCCCTGTTTCAGGGGCTTTTTTTTGTGCCCGAAAAACCTCCAATGATGTCAAAGGGAATGCAGACGATGACCAATCCACTCTATAAGAAACATGTCATCTCCATTTCGGACCTGACCCGGTCAGAAATGGAACTGGTAGTCTCAACCGCACAACGGTTGAAGGCTGAACCTGACACCAGCCTGTTGAAAGACAAGCTGGTTGCCAGCTGCTTCTTCGAAGCCTCCACCCGCACCCGCCTCTCGTTCGAAACCGCGGTACAGCGCCTTGGCGGCAACATCATCGGCTTCGCCGACGGTGGCAACACCAGCGCCAAGAAGGGCGAGACGCTGGCTGACTCCATCAAGATCATCGGCTCCTACTCGGATGCGGTGGTGATGCGCCACCCGAAAGAGGGCGCGGCCCGTCTGGCCTCCGAGTTCTCCCGCGTGCCGGTCATCAACGGCGGCGACGGCTCCAACCAGCATCCGAGCCAGACCCTGCTCGACCTGTTCACCATCCATGAGACCCAGGGCCGTCTGGACAACCTCAACGTCGCCTTCGTCGGTGACCTGAAATATGGCCGCACCGTGCACTCGCTGGCCCAGGCCCTCAGCCTGTTCAACTGCCGCTTCTTCTTCATCTCCCCGGAAGCGCTGGCGATGCCGGACTACATCTGCGAAGAGCTGGAAGAGAAGGGCATCCAGTTCAGCATCCACCAGACCATGGAAGAGGTGATGCCGGAGCTGGACATCCTCTACATGACCCGCGTCCAGAAAGAGCGCTTCGACGAGACCGAATACAAGCACATGGCCGCCAAGTTCATTCTGGAGCTGGCAACCCTGGAAGGGGCCAAGCCCACCATGAAGATCCTGCATCCCCTGCCCCGCGTCGACGAGATCGATGTGGCGGTCGACAAGACTCCCCACGCTTGCTACTTCCAGCAGGCGGAGAACGGGGTCTATGCACGCCAGGCGCTGCTGGCACTGGTACTGAACGAAACTGTCTGAGCTTAGGGGAATATCATGTCTGACAAGAACCAACTGCAAGTCGAAGCCATCCGTCACGGCTCCGTCATCGATCACATCCCCGCTGGCCAGGGCATCAAGATCCTCAAGCTGTTCCAGCTGGTCGAAACCCAGGAGCGGATCACCGTCGGCTTCAACCTGAAATCCGGCGCACTGGGCAAGAAGGATCTCATCAAGATTGAGAACACCCGCCTGACCGAGCAACAAGCCAACCAGCTGGCGCTGTTCGCCCCGAAAGCGACCGTCAACATCATCGAAGACTTCAATGTGGTGAAGAAGCACCAGCTGGAGCTGCCGGAGTTCATCGCCGGGGTGTTCCACTGCCCCAACTCCAACTGCATCTCCCACAACGAGCCGGTGGACAGCTACTTCCGGGTGCGCGAAGTGAAAGGCGTGGTACGGATGAAGTGCAAATATTGTGAGAAGTCCTTCACTCAGGACATCGTCAGCGAGCGTTACTGATATCTGATTGGGCCCCGCGGGGCCCATTTTTGAACCCTGTCACATCACCAAATTTCCAGTCAGCTATAATTTGCCATCGCAAGATGGTAATGCCCGCTCATTCCCTGCATATAGATAGATTATCAGTGTTTTTACCTGATAACTGACTGCTATGGCAGATATCGCGCGTTTACCTCCGGTCATCATCAAAGGAATTCGCCGTGGTCAAAACCCTCAGTCGTCCCGTTGCCCAAGAGCCCGATCTGGCCCAGCTGGATGCCTGTCGCCAGATCATCGGTCAGCACTGCTACAGCACCCAGGAAGAGATCCGTCGCGAGCTGTCGGAGCGCGGCTTTGCCGACATCAGCCAGTCCACCATCTCCCGCCTGCTGCGCCGTCTCGGCGTTGCCAAGGCGCAGAATGCCAACGGCAAGAAGGTCTACACCCTGGTCGACGAGCAGCTGGAACCCGCCGGCAGTACCCGCTCTATCCACGACATGGTGCGCGAAGTGGTACACAACCAGCAGATGGTGCTGATCCACACCACTCCGGGGGCCGCCACCGTGGTGGCCCGCCTGCTGGATCGCAACGCCAATCCCGAGATCATGGGCGCCGTCGCAGGCAATGACGTGGTGCTGGTCGCGCCGCGCCATATCAGCCGTACCCGTCAGGCCCATGCCGCCGTGGTGCGCACCCTGGCGCAGGCCCGCTAAGCTCTTTCCCCCAAATACATCGAGGCGACCTGCGGGTCGCCTGTTTGTTGCTTGCTATTTTGTGTCCATCACTTCTTGCGCCCATAAAAAACGGGAGCCCGCAGGCTCCCGTTTCATCTTGCTTGTTATCCCTCAGGAGAGCACGGCGCCCAGGCTCAGGCAGACCACGATCAGCACGGTCAGGATACCGAGCAGCGGAGCCACCCACTTCAGCCAGCGCACATAAGGCACCTTGGCGATGGCCAGACCGCCCATGACCACGGCGGAGGTCGGGGTCACCAGGTTCACCAGACCGGAGGCAGACTGGTAAGCAGTCACTACCAGATCGCGGCCCACGTTGGCGAAGTCGGCCAGCGGCGCCATGATCGGCATGGTCAGTACGGCCAGACCGGAGGAGGACGGCACCAGGAAGGAGAGCACCACTTCCAGCACGAACATCACGTTGATAAAGACGATGGTGGAGAGGCCGGTCACGATCCCTTCTGCACTGTGCAAAATGGTGTGAGTGATCATACCGTTATCCATCACCACCACGATACCGCGGGCGATACCGATGATCAGCGCCACTCCCAACAGGTCACGGGCACCGTCGATAAAGTTGGAGGTCAGCTCCTCCTCGCTCATGCGGGAGATAAGACCAACGATGATGGCGGCAGCCAGGAACACGCCGGAGATCTGCGCCATCCACCAGCCCAGCACGGCCACACCGTAGATCATCACGGCGAAGGCGGCGACGAAGATACCCAGCACGATTTTACGGGTCAGGGTGAACTCCAGCATCTGGTCGCTCTTGTTGCCAAGGAAGTGGGCACGGTTCTCTTCCCACTTGTCAGCCACCAGAGATTTGCTCGGATCGCTGCGCACCATCTTGGCGTAACGCATGACGTAGGCAACGCAGAGCAACCAACCAGCCACCAGCATGGCGACGCGCAGCCAGATACCGTCGGTGAAGGAGATACCGGCCGCGTTGGCCGCAATAACGGTCGCAAACGGGTTGATGGTGGAACCCAGAGTACCGATACCGGCACCCAGCAATACGGTTGCTGCAGCCACCACAGGGTCGAAGCGTGCGGCCATCATCACCGGTACCAGCAGGGTGTAGAAAGGCAGCGACTCTTCGGCCATGCCGTAGATGGTGCCGCCTGCGGCGAACAGCGCCATCAGGATCGGGATCATCCACTCTTCACGGCCACGCAGACGGTCGGTCACACGTTCAATACCGGCATCGATGGCACCTGTCTTGGTCACAATGCCAAGAAAACCACCGATGATCAGGATAAAGAGGGAGACGTCGATGGCGCCTGCCTCATAGGTGTCGTGGTTGTAGAGGCCATCGATAGGTGCCAGCAGCACATCGACGATCCCCTGGGGATTCCCCTCCACCAGTTTGTAGGTACCCGCCACCGGCACTTCTTTGCCGAGGGCTTCGTTCATGGTCATCTCGTATTTGCCGGCCGGCACTATCCAGCTCAGGGCGGCCACCAGGGCGATCAGCACAAACAGTATCGTGTAGGCTGACGGGAACTTGAATTTGGTCATGGTCCAGCTTCCTTCTGTGGGTGTGGTATCCATGCAGGCTGCGGGTTGTAGGGTTAGAGGTATTATGCCGCTGTCACATGGTCGAAAAGCCGGGGGTCGCCCCCCGGCACCACTACTGCGACCTTAGTCGCCCAGCGTAGCAACCATCACTGCCTTGATGGTGTGCATCCGGTTTTCGGCCTCGTCGAACACGATGCTGTGCTCGGATTCGAACACATCCTCGGTCACTTCCAGGCCTTTCATGCCATATTTGTCAGCCACTTCCTTGCCCATGGTGGTCTCGTCGTTGTGGAACGCCGGCAGGCAGTGCATGAACTTCACATCCGGGTTCTTGGTGGCGTTGATGACATCCATGTTGACCTGATACGGAGTCATCAGTTTGACGCGCTGATCCCAGGCTTCTTTCGCTTCACCCATGGATACCCAGACGTCGGTGTAGAGGAAGTCAGCACCCAGTACACCCTCTTTCACATCTTCGGTCAGGGTGATGCGTGCGCCGGTCTCTTCGGCGATCAGGCGGCACTTGGCAACCAGCTCCTCTTCCGGCCAGAAGGCTTTCGGAGCGACCAGACGGATATCCATACCCATTTTGGCGGCGCCGACCATCAGGGAGTTACCCATGTTGTTGCGGGCATCACCCAGGTAGGCGAACTTGATTTGATCCAGACGCTTGCCCTTGCCGTGCTCCAGCATGGTCATGAAGTCGGCCAGGATCTGGGTCGGGTGGAATTCGTTGGTCAGGCCGTTCCAGACCGGGACTCCGGCGTAGGCGCCAAGCTCTTCCACGATCTCCTGACCGTAGCCGCGGTATTCGATACCGTCATACATGCGACCCAGTACACGGGCGGTGTCCTTCATGGACTCCTTGTGACCGATTTGGGAACCGCTTGGGCCAAGGTAGGAGACCTGCGCGCCCTGGTCGAAGGCCGCAACTTCAAACGCACAGCGGGTACGGGTGGAGGTTTTCTCGAAAATCAGGGCGATGTTCTTGCCGACCAGATGCTTGCGCTCGTAGCCACCGTATTTGGCTTTCTTCAGGTCGATGGCCAGGTCGATCATGTATTGGATTTCGCGCGGGGTGAAGTCCAGCAGTTTCAGGAAGTTACGGTTACGCAGATTAAAAGCCATGATGAGTTCTCTCTATATATGTTTCAGACCAGTTCGGGCAGTAGTGTTGACTACGCATTCTCAGTACAGATATCGGTAATTACGCATGTACGGTGCGGGTGGCGACGATATTGGTGCCGGCTTCACCCTTGAGGATGGCGAGGCCATCTTCCAGCGAGCCGATGCCAACCATGCCGCCGGTCGCTTTGACAAATTCACAGGAGGCTTCGACTTTCGGCCCCATGGAACCTGCGTCGAACTTGACCCCGGCCAGCTCGTCCGGGCTGGTGACTCGCAGCGGACGCTGGGTCGGCTTGCCCCAATCCAGATAGACGGCATCGGCGTCGGTCAGGATCAGCAGGGCGTCGGCCTTGATCTGCTTGGCCAGGTAGGCGGCAGACATGTCTTTGTCGATGACGGCTTCGATACCGGTCAGGCTCTGGCCATCCCAGGTCACAGGGATGCCGCCACCACCGGTACAGATGATGAGGTGGCCCTGGGCAATCAGGGTTTCGATGGCGTCGCCTTCGACGATGCGCTGGGGCAGCGGGGACGGCACTACGCGGCGGAAGAACTTGCCGTCAGCCTTGACCACCCAGTGCTTCTCTTCTGCCAGGGTGCCGGCTTCAGCCTCTTCATAGACGGGGCCGATAAATTTGGTCGGGTTGGCGAATGCCGGATCCTTGGGATCGACTTGCACCTGAGTCAGCAGCGCGGTGACGTTGCGGCTCGGCATCAGGTTTTTCAGTTCCTGGATCAGCATGTAGCCGATCATGCCTTGGGACTCGGCACCCAGCACATCCAGCGGATAGGGGGATACCTTGGTGTAGGCGCTGTTCTGCAGGGCCAGCAGGCCGACTTGCGGGCCGTTGCCATGCACCAGCACCACGTTGTACTCCTGAGCGATCAGGGCGATGGTCTTGGCGGCAGTTGCAATATTCTTGCGCTGGATATCCGCTTCCAGTGGCTCACCACGACGGAGCAGAGCATTGCCACCCAGAGCGACGACGACAGTTGGTTTTTTCATAGTGGTTAATCTCGAGTTTGGTTCTGTGTGGCGCCAGCTTCTGCCGGCGCCACGCCGTCTCATCAGATGCTGTCGCGTTCCATCGGGCAGCTCATGCAGCGGGCGCCGCCGCGGCCACGGCCCAGTTCATCACCCGGGATGGAGAGAACTTTGATACCGGCTTTGTCATACTTCTCGTTGGTGTAGGTATTGCGCTCGTAACCCACCACCACGCCGGGACGTACGGTCAGTACGTTGTTGGCGTCGTTCCACTGCTCGCGTTCGGCTTCGAAGCTGTCACCGCCAGTGGTGATGATCTTCAGCTGATCGACGCCCAGTGCTTTCTCGATAGCGGTGACGAAGTAACCCTCTTCCTTGATGTTCATGCCAGTGGCGCCGCCCGGAGTCAGGCTCCAGCACTGCACATCCTTGCGGATCACTTCCGGATAGACGGAGAAGGTGTCGATATCCATGTGGGTCATGACGGTATCCAGGTGCATGCAGCTGCGGTGTTTCGGCAACTCCATGGCGATGACCTGCTTGGCCTGACCATGTTTGAACAGGCTGCGAGCCAAGTGCTCGACACCTTGCGGGGTGGTGCGCTCGGACATACCGATCAGCACGGCGCCGCGGCCGATAACCAGTACGTCGCCACCCTCGATGGTGGAGTTATCGTAGTCACGCTCCTCGTCACCGAAGTACTTGATGAAGTCCTGCCCGGCAAACATCGGGTGCCAGCGGTAGATGGCCTTCACATGGTTGGTCTCGCGGCGACGAGCCGGCTTGGCCATCGGGTTGATGGAGACGCCACCGTAAACCCAGCAGGAGGTGTCACGGGTAAAGAGGTGGTTGGGCAGCGGCTCGATGATGAAATCGGTCGGAGCGTGCATGCCCACTACCATGTTGACGCCGCTGTAGGGCATCTCGGAGTAAGTCAGGCCGCCGGAGAGAATGCGGGCCAGTTCGCGGTGCGGCATGTCAGCCAGGAAGCAGCGCACGTCGTTGGCAAAAGAAGAGCCGAGGCGGTAGTCGGAGACCTGATGTTGCAGCAGCCAGGTTTTGGCTTCCGGCACATCAAGTGTTTCCGCCAGCAGATTGGTCAGCAGGAAAACTTCGACATTCTGATCGCGCAGTACCTGAGCGAATTTGTCGTGCTCCTGACCGGCGCGTTCAACAGACAGGACGTCATCGAACAGCAGATCCTGGCAGTTGGAAGGAGTCAGACGCTTCAGACTGAGGTTGGGGCGGTGCAACATGACACGGCGCAATTGGCCAACTTCAGAACCTACATAAAATTTGCTCATGATTATATTCCGTCTAGCAGTGGTCCCTGCGAGTGATTGAATAGATTCCTTCTATTCATGCTCGTGGCTAAGGCGGGATATTCTTTATGTAGGGTAATCGGCTTATGTTCTATCCTGCCCTTGCCTTTCGAGACCGAGGTTAGCCCTGCGAATCGCGATAAACTTAGACATTGATCACATTCATTCCGAACTGAATATATTCACCATCCAATCTATGACCCCGGTAGCAAATTGCGCATTTTCCACACAAAGTGCACCGAATAACCATGCAAAACCACCCTGCTATATTTCAAGTTGATTCATTTTTTATTCATGCCAGTTCACTGGAGTGATTAAATTCAAATAACAAAAACCGTTAAAAATCATATTAATAAATGAACCCATAAATAGAATTTGAATATTACTCCCCATGTATTGAATACATCGCCATGACGAGAGGAACGCGGGAGAAATAAATACTCACATCGACCACATTCACTGCATAAATCTTTTCTTGTTCCAGATCATGGCATTGATGCCAACCCCATCAGGCTCAGCCCCATAAGTCACCACCTCTTTGTGCGGTTCAACTTAATATGCACAAAGTCCGCATCAAGGTGGGCAACCATCCTCGTCGGTCACCACAACGCCTTTTGATACTTTTTTCATTAATTGAATTTATTCGTCTCGCCTTGCACTGGCGCCAACCTCGACTTAACTCAGAAAGTGATCCAGATCACACAGGAATGGCACTACCAAGGAGTTGTTATGAAGATGAAACCCATGCTGTTGCTCGCGACTTTGCTGCTCTCTGCGCTCCCCCCCCTCAGTCAGGCTGAAGGAGCCCCTGCCATGCCCATGGTGGTATGCCATGTCGACAAGGCCCCCCAGATGCTGGTGCCTGACTATGTCTGCCGCTGGCAGGGAGGCAGCGTTCATTACTAGTCGAAACAACGAGAGGAGCATCACTCCTCTCGCCTTGTGATGAGACTGGCCCCTCCTATACTGAAATCAGCGGTTTTCTCATGGATAGGGGAACGTCATGATCTTGTTGGTCGGTGGAGAGAAGGGGGGGAGTGGCAAGAGCTGCCTGGCACAAAATCTGGCGGTCTACCTCAGATCCCAATTTCAGGGGGAGGTGTTACTGGTCGACTGCGACCCGCAGCGCACCACCTCTGACTGGATTCAGGAGCGCAATGACAACCCGGAGCTGCCACAAATCAACTGCGTACAGCTCTATGGCAATATTCGCAACGACCTGCTCAGCCTGAAGAACCGCTACGACTACGTCATCGTCGATTGCGGCGGGCAAGACAACCGGGCTCTGCGCTCCACCATGGCTGTCGCCACCCACGCCCTGATCCCCTTGCGCCCGAAACGCCGCGACCTCAAGACCCTGCCCCACATGGAAGATCTCATCACCACCTGCAAGATGGTCAACCCGACCCTCAATGCAGCCGTAGTGCTGACCCAGTGCCCCGCCCTGCCCAATCAGGTAAAACGCATTCTAGAAGCGAAAGAGGTTTGCTCCTCGTTCGGTGTCGACGTCCTAAACGCCATCACCTATGGCCGCAACGTCTATGACGACAGCGAAGAGAAGGGACTGTCGGTGATGGAGATCGAGCCGGATGGCAAATCCGCCGAAGAGATCCGGGCCATCGCCAAAGAGTTCCTGCAAGTGGGGGTGTGAGATGGGTCTGGCCGATCTGAAGAAAAAGCACCAGCTGCATCACCAGAAGAAGTTCACCGTCGACGAATTTATCGAAGATGCGGAGTTCTACGCCAAGGGCAAACCCAAGGTGGTCAGCCTCGAACTGGGCCTGCATCGTGATGAGGCCTTGTCGGCGTTGGCCTTTATCGAGAGTGGCGAGCACCTGAAGCCCAGCTACAAAAAAGCCACCTTCTCCATGAGCACGGTGGCCATCGACGAACTGGGTAATCTGACCCAGCAAGATGGCATGAACAAGTCCCTGTTGCTGCGCCTCTTTACCCACTACTTCTCTTCGCTGACTCCTGAGGAGCGCCAGACCATCTATGAGCGACTCAACCAGCGCTCATAATTTCTCCATTCAGCCGCTCTTTGTGTGCCTCGCCAACTCACCCCTAATGACCATCGCCAGACGGCAACATCTGTTTCTGAAGCAACCAAAACACCGTGTAAGAGATCTGCCATTCCATATGTAAGCCAACGGCCGAAAAGATCCCCGAGATAATCGGAAGATAAGATCTTAAAACATGAAGAGGAGAAACTTAACTAGTTGTTTATAAATGAATAAATCGAAACTCACCACTTTCGAAATGGCTAATGACAAAAACGTTTTCCAATCTGGCGTTGTAGCCGGTTAGAAAATCCTTATAGTTACTCATGCACGGACGCAATGAAGTCGGTCAGGAAGACTGGCTGCCAGGGTTGGGCAAATGGACTCACCACAGGATGTGGTAAAGGACACCTCCCAGGACGGAGAAAGTGCGACGGGACAGGATGACTCGTCAGGCCAAGATGGCTAAAGGACACCCCAAAGGATTGGGAAGGGGAAACCTAAAGGAAGAGGTAAACAGTCAGGGATTGCAGGGAGCAACTTCGTTCAAGGATCTGAGCGATACGACTACCGGGGGCGACGCAAGTCGCCCCCATCTTTTTATCTGCGTTTCACAGCCCTATCGCTTGCCTCAGCCCACGGCCTTCTTGCCAGAACCTTCCCGACCCGCTGCTTAAGCAAAAATACAGATGAGAAGGGCACCACGATGGCGCCCTTCTCTGTTTTCTAATCGGCAAACAAGCTTATATCACGCGAGAGAACTGCTGCTGGCGCGCCTTGTTGCGCAGATAGACATCGAAGCACATGCAGATATTGCGGATCAGCAGCTGCCCCGTGGAGGAGACCTCCAGACCATCCTCCGTCATACGCACCAATCCATCGTTGATGAAGGTCTGCAGCAGCTTGAGATCGTCGGCAAAATACTCTCTGAAATTGAGCCCGTGCACCTGCTCGACAGCGGCAAAGTTCAGGCGGAAATCACAGATAAGCCGCTTGATCACCTCACGGCGGATCAGATCATCCTGATTGAGCGAGCAGCCTTTCCACTGGGCATGACCCAGCTCTGCAACCTGTGCGTAATACGCCTTGAGCTCTTTCTGGTTCTGGGAATAGGCATCACCGATCATGCTGATGGAGGAGACCCCCAGCCCCAGCAGATCGCAATCTCCCTGGGTGGTATAGCCCTGGAAGTTGCGGTGCAGCTTGCCCTCGCGCTGCGCGACCGCCAGCTCGTCATCGGGTTTGGCAAAATGGTCCATACCGATGAACTGATAACCCTGGCCAGTTAGGAAGGCAATGGTGTCCTGCAGCATGGCCAGCTTCTCTTGCGGAGCAGGCATGTCGTCTTCTTTCAGCTTGCGCTGGGCGGCAAAGCGACTCGGCAGATGGGCATAGTTGAAGATGGAGAGGCGCGCCGGATCCGTCTTGAGCACCTCTTCCAGCGTATGGTGGAAACTGGCACGATCCTGATGCGGCAGGCCATAGATAAGGTCGAGGTTGGTCGAGCGAAAACCCAGTTCTCTGGCCCGTTCCAACATGGCTTTAATAAAGTAGTTGTCCTGCTCGCGGTTGACCGCAACCTGCACATCCTTGTTGAAGTCCTGCACCCCAAGGCTGATGCGGTTGAAGCCGACGTCTCGCAGCACATCCAGCATGGTAATGGCAATCTCGCGCGGATCGACCTCGATGCTGAACTCCCCCTCTTCGGCGAAATGGAAGTGCTCACGCAGCATGGCCATCAGACGGCGCGTTTGCGCTTCATCCAGATAGGTGGGTGTACCGCCCCCCCAGTGCAGTTGGGTAACCAGACGATGCTTGAAGAGCGGGGCTTGCGCCTTGATCTCCTGCTCCAGGTAGTCGAGATACTCGTCAGCCTTGTGCTGATGACGGGTAATGACCTTGTTGCAGCCGCAGTAGTAGCAGAGCTTGTGACAGAAAGGGATATGCACGTAGAGCGACAGATTGCGCTCGGGATACTGGCCGGCTGCGCGGACAAAATCCGGATAGCCGAAGCTCTCGTTGAACTCCAGCGCAGTGGGATAAGAGGTGTATCGCGGGCCACTGTAGTTATATTTTTCGATCAGGGCCTGATCCCACACAATCTGTTCTGCTTGCACGCTCGCTTCCTCTCTTGTTGTTATTGTTGGCTCACCGACCTAACTGAAAATCCTTCAGCTGGGCCACATCCTTGAGGATCTGGGCCTCCAGCTCGGCCTCGTAGCCGCTGCGTTCGAGATCCATCTTCATCACTTCATTGCGCTTGAGGGCGCGTCTGGCCTCATGAGTCGGCATATCTTTCACCTTCTCATACAGCCCGTACAGACCCGGGAACTCGGCAACGAACGCTCGCCCCCCCTTGATCTGCAACGCATCCAGCAGATTGGTCAGCCGAATGGCGCCTTCGGAGTAATCGCACTGCCCCTCCTCCACCGCATGGGCAATGACCCGAACGCTCTCCAGAATTCGCTCATTGCGAGCAGTTATAGCCTGCCACTGCATCGCTTGTTGTCGCCTCAGTCTGGCCAGCAGCATGCCTGCATAGATGGCCAATCCTGACAAAATCAGGCCGCCCAACAGGGCGGCCAGCATCCATCCACTCATCACTTTTTCTTCGGCTCAGGCTTGGGTTCCGGCTTGAAATCAACCTGGTTGAAACGGTCCCACAACTCCTCTTCGGAGGCCGGTTTCTGCTCGTCGAACTCGGCGTCATCGCCATCATCAAACGGCAGCTCGTCATCTTCATCATCGTCGTTGTCGATGATGCCCAGCTCATCCATCAGCTCCTGATAACGGTCGACACGCTGATCAACCCAGGCCTGCTCGGCCGCATCCAGAGTTTCACCGGCATCAAGACGATCCAGCAGATCATTCAAGCGATCATCGTTTTCGATGGAAGCCAGCTCCTGTTCGGGGGTCATCACCAGCTTCTTCTCTTTCACCGCCTTGGGTGCTGCCGGCTTCTTCTGTTTGTCATCCACCACCAGAACTACCGGCTTGCGGGAACCGATACGCGGATCTTTGGACTGGCTGTTGCCAGACTTGTTCTTCGGCTGTTCAACTTGCTGACGAGAACCAGCCTTCAGGCCCTTTCGCTTGGCAGCCCGTTTACGCTCACGGCCTTCCTGAGCACTGACATCAGATTCTTTGCGCTTGCCAGTAGGCTTGCGAGTGGGTTGTTTGGCAGACATGAATGGCTAACTCCGAAAATAACTGGTTTGACCCGTACCCGGGATGATCTCACCCGGTGGGATACGATGCGAGGAACAGTAAGGCTGGAACAAGAGCAGGATCCCGCACCAATCAGGCCCAATCAGGCCACTGAACACCGCAGGATCGGTATCCTCTGGGCATGTTGCTGGTATTTTGACACAGAATGGCTGATCGGGTTAATGACCCAAAAGAAAAAAGGCAGCCGAAGCTGCCTTGATATGTTCATGCGTGCGCCATCCTGAATGGCAAAACAATCTGTTTCGTCCTCTCCGTGACAACTTGTCGCCGCATCATATCGTTGTGTGGTCATCCTGACCTTATATTGGTCGTTCCTGAATGTGCGTGTGCCTGTTTGACCCGTCTCGACCGCATCCTGCCATCGTGCCGGGGAGTCTGCATCCCGCAACCCCATCCCGCTCCGGAGATGGTCACCATCCTGATCCTTCAATCCTTTGCCAGCTCATCCGAGCCCATGGCATCCCGCCACGCCAGCCATCCTCTGCTCACAACCCCCTGTCGTGAAACCGCCACCCAATCCGTGGGTGAATCCATTAAGCCTACTGTACCAACTCTATAAAGCGGCTCAATCCACTCAAAACATTCTCAACATGTCGAAAAACATCAACATTCATATAATCTGTTGATAAATAATGATTATTTAATATTTTATGCAATTTTATGAGCCTTGGCCTGCCTTGAGAATGGGAGATCTCTTACAGAACGGGGGGATTAAACCGAGAATTATCTGAAAGCCATAAAAACAACGGGGAGCCCAGGCTCCCCGTTTCAACTCAAATCGACCGTATCGACTATATCGACTATATCAGTGCAGACCCGCCACATATTTGGAGAGGGCTTCGATATCCTGATCAGTCAGTTTCTTGGCAACATCCCGCATCATGCCATTCGGATCGTTGTCACGCGCGCCGGCACGGAATGCGGTGAGCTGAGCCTTGATATAGGCAGGATGCTGGCCGGACAGGTTGGGATACTTCGCCTGTTCGACACCCGAGCCACGGGGACCATGGCAAGCCGTACAAGCTGCCAGACCGCGACTCATGTCACCACCCATATAGAGTGCCTTGCCCGCTTCGACCACGTCGTCAGGGACAGCGATAGGGGTAACCTTCAGGCTGGAGAAATAAGCCGCCAGGTCATCCATGTCCTGTTCCGACAAAGGTAACGCCATCGGCCCCATCACTGGCGCAACCCGGCCAATTTGACCAGAAGCGGCAGCCTTCAGTTCAACTAACTGCTTTTTGATATATGATGCGTGCTGACCAGCAATTTTGGGGTACATATCAACCAGGCTGTTTCCGTCCGGTCCATGACAAGCCGCACAAACGGCAGCCTTGGTCTGTCCCGCAGCGGCATCGCCCTTGGCTTGTGCCATCCCCGTTACGCCAACCATCAGAGCAAGAGTAATGACTAGGTTCTTCATGGCGTTCCAACTTTTCGTTATTAGGCTTCCAGATCCCATGCCGCTGAAGGCATGTTAAAATAAACGCGTTTAAGCGACGCTATTTTACACCATTTTACAAAAAAGTAACTCTATAACCCTCTATCTCCATGGGGAATTTACGTTGGATACACAAACTCTGAATTTCAATAAGGTGCATTTTGTGACCAGCGCACCCGACATCCGTCACCTGCCAAATGATGGGGGTGTCGAGATCGCGTTTGCCGGCCGTTCCAACGCCGGTAAGTCATCTGCATTGAACACCTTAACCAAACACAAGAACCTGGCGCGTACCAGTAAGACACCCGGTCGTACCCAGCTGATCAACCTGTTTGAGCTGGAACCGGGCAAGCGCCTGGTCGACTTGCCGGGTTATGGTTATGCGCAAGTTCCGCTGGAAATGAAGCTCAAGTGGCAAAAGTCACTGGCAGAGTATCTGCAGCGCCGTGAGTCATTGAAAGGTCTGGTGATCCTGATGGACATCCGCCACCCGCTCAAAGATACCGACATGAACATGCTGGAGTGGAGCTCGCATCGTCAGTTGCCCGTCATGCTGCTGCTGACCAAGGCTGACAAATTGAGCCCCGGCCCGCGCAACAACCAGGTGATCAAGGTGCGCCAGGCCGTTGCCAACCTCGGTTCCCAGATCCAGGTCGAAGCCTTCTCCTCTCTCACCAATATCGGTGTGGAGAAGCTGGCGCAAACCCTGACCGAATGGTACGTCAGTGGTGACGATACCGACCTGCTGAACGCTGACGAACAGCAACCTGCCGAGGAGTAATCTACTCCTCGCTCTCCTTGCAATTGGCGGAGCACTCCTCCGCTGATTGAAAGGGTTTCAGATTGCCGCTTTCACCTGCCTCATGACAAACACCCCGCATTCGCCTCCCCTGCTATATCCAATACTGCTTAAAGTTCATATAGATAGGCAGTTAATTCACATGAATAATTAACTTAAGTAGGCGTTGATAGCGTTTTCAAATTCGTTCTTTCAAAACGAACAACAATTACAAAAAGAGACAAAAATGAAATTTAATTACAAAATCTAACCGAAAGGGATAAAAATGAGGCCGGACGACAGTGATGCCATCCAGCCTGAAATAATAAGTTCAAAAAATTGGGAAGAAGCTGAATCTTGAGTACCAGACGACAGGTATTCCTCAAGAAGCAGCCTCATTCTATCAAATGCATCGCCAATTTAAAGCATTTACTCTAAATGGCACGCATAAAAAAACACCCCGACGAGAACCTCATCGGGGCAGCTATTCAGCCACATTCAATTACGTGAAATAAAAGGTCTGAAAGATAGAACATCTTACCTCTGTACCCTACGCAGACAACTGTACAGCAAAGCAGCAGAAAGTGAAAGTAATTTATGTAATTTAGTTTCACAACTTACGAATTAAGAAAAAATCTTTTATTTTCATACAGATAAAAAAATCCCCAGTACGAATACCGGGGAGTTATAAAGGTGACTAGCTAGCACTTCCTCAACTATCTAGTTAGTCAGCGCCATTTCAAAGTAGTTCCGCTACAAAACAAAAAAACTTTGAACAATCAGAGGTAGATAGCACCATCTTCAGCAAACTCTTGTTCTTCAATGAGTTTTTCAGCCAGATCTTCAATGTCAAAACGCACACTTTCAAAGGCTCTGATGATGTCATCCTCCCTCGTCAGCGCCAGACCGGTCATTCTCTCCAGTCGCCGCTGGCTGATGTAACAATCTATCAGCGCCCCCATCTGCTGGGCAGGAAAACGCACCCGCTGTTCGTCAGCCTGCCACTCCATCAGGTCGGGAAACAGAATACCCTGGTTCATATCACCCCCAAGTTACGCTTCAACTCTCTCAATACCTGTTTAGTCCCGGGACGAATTCCGCGCCACACGGTAAACGCTTCGGCGGCCTGTTCCACCAGCATGCCGAGTCCATCCATGGTTTGACGAGCTCCATGCTGTTTGGCCCAACTGATAAAAGCCGTATCCGAGGCGCCATACATCATGTCGTAGATGGCAATATCAGTGTGGATCAGGGCTGGGGCCAACGGCGGCAGCTCTCCTTGCAGGCTGGCGGAGGTAGAGTTGATGACGAGATCGAATGGCCCTGCCAACTGCTCATAGGTCTGAGCAGTCACAGGCCCCAGATCGTGGAATTCGGCAGCCAACTGTTGCGCTTTTGTGTGGGTACGGTTGGCGATCACCAGCTCGCTCGGCAACTCAGCCAGCAGCGGCGCCAATGCACCACGAGCCGCACCACCGGCACCCAGCAGCAGGATCCGGCTATCCGCCAGCGTCACACCATGGGACTTGAGATCGGCGACCAGACCGGCGCCATCGGTATTATCCCCCAGCAACACGCCATCATCGGTCAGCTTGATGGTATTGACCGCGCCCGCCCGCTTGGCCCTTGGGCTCAAGCGATCGACCAGAGTAAATGCCTGCTCCTTGAAGGGAACGGTGACATTGCATCCCTTGCCCCCTTGGTCAAAGAAGGTGCGCAGGGCTTGGGCAAACTCGTCGACGGCGGGTTCAGCCAGCCCATACTCCAGCTCTTGCTGGGTTTGTCTGGCAAACAGGGTGTGAATGAAGGGGGACTTGCTGTGGCGCACCGGGTGGCCAAAAACCAGATAACGATCCATCAAAGAGTTCCATCAGAGGGCAATATTCCGATTTAACGGGTTTTAACTCTCGGGAACAAGCCGAATAACGGCCAGTAAAAAGGGACCATCATGGTCCCTCGGGTCACAGCCACTCTCGCGGCGTGAGGTAATCGGTGTAGAGCAAGGCTTCAGGAGTGCCCGCCTCCGGCTGCCAGTCATACTCCCAACGTGCCAGCGGTGGCATCGACATCAGGATCGACTCGGTACGCCCGCCAGTCTGCAACCCGAACAGGGTGCCTCGGTCATACACCAGATTGAACTCCACATAACGGCCGCGACGATAGAGCTGGAACTCCCGCTCCCGCTCGCCATAGGGCAGCGCCTTGCGTCGTTCAATGATCGGCAGGTAAGCATCGAGATATCCCCGACCTACCGCCTGCATAAAGGCAAAGCAGTCGGCAAAGGGCCAGCGATTCAGATCGTCGAAGAAGAGGCCGCCCACCCCTCGCGTCTCGTTGCGGTGTTTGAGGAAGAAGTAGCGATCGCACCAGGATTTGAACTCGGGGTAGATCTCATCACCAAAGGGCTGGCAGAGATCACGGGAGACCTGATGCCAATGCTGCACATCCTCGGCAAACGGGTAGAAAGGCGTCAAATCGAAGCCACCGCCAAACCACCAAATGGGATCTTCACCCTCTTTCTCGGCAATGAAGAAACGGACGTTGGCATGGCTGGTCGGCACATAGGGGTTGTGCGGATGGATCACCAGCGACACGCCCATCGCCTCAAACTTGCGACCGGCCAACTCGGGCCGATGGGCTGTAGCAGAGGCAGGCATGGCATCGCCATAGACATGGGAGAAGTTGACGCCCCCCTGCTCGATCACCGCGCCGTGGCGCAGCACACGGGTGCGACCACCGCCACCGCCTTCACGGCTCCAGGCATCTTCCACAAAGTGTCCACTGCCATCGGCCTGCTCCAGACCACGGCAGATCTCGTCCTGCAACTGCAACAGGAAGGCCTTGACCTGGGCCACATCCGGTTTGCTCATCTTGTCTCCAGTCAGGCAGGATCGTGAACGCCCTGTCCATTTTTATAGTTAAATCAATCCGGTGAACTCACCGCTCAGCGGATTGATAGCAAATCATGACGTATCCGCCTGCTCAGGAGGGGCGAATAATGGCGCCGGTTCGGGCGTCCTTGATCTCGGAGGGGTTAGCTTGACCACCCACTTCACCGGGCAGGATATAGGCCAACTTGCTTGCCAGCCGCTCACCAATATCGGCCACCCGACGGGCAGGCTCCTCACCGGTCAAGTTGGCGCTGGTAGAAACCAGCGGCTTGCCAAAGGCGCGACACAACGCCTGCACCTGAGGATGAGCCGTCACGCGTACCGCGAGGGTCTCGAACTGCCCGGTCAGCCAGGCCGGCGTCGTTGCACGGGCAGGCATGATCCAGGTAAAGGGGCCGGGCCAGCTGGCTTCAACCCGAGCCAGTTGTTCACCGCTAAGTTGGCTCAGATCGATGTAATCCTGCAATTGCTCTACGTCGGCAGCAATCAGGATCAACCCCTTCTCCACCGGACGCTGTTTGATGGCCAGCAGTCGCTGCACCGCCACTTCGGAGTCGGGATCACAACCCAGACCAAACACGGCCTCGGTCGCATAAGCAATCACCCCTTCCTGTTGGAGGGCGGCAACCGCCTGTTCAAATTCATTTGGCATAGGAAAAATGCGGCAGCCAGGCTGCCGTCTCGTCACTTAGTAGCAAGTTGAATCCGTATGGCGGCGACCATGGCAAAGTGACGTGTTGCTGTTGCACAGGAAAAATACGACACATCCGGATCGCCACCTATTCACTTACTTGAGTTGAGCCTGCAGGGCGGCATCCTTGGCCATCACCTCTTCGGCATTCTTCTGGCGTTCGGCCCGAACCTTGGCCGCCAGTTCATCATCGGCTACTGCCAGCATCTGGGCTGCCAGATAACCTGCGTTCTTGGCACCGGCTTTGCCGATCGCCACGGTCGCTACCGGCACACCACCCGGCATCTGCACGGTGGAGAGCAACGCATCCAGCCCCTTGAGCGGGCCACCATCGATGGGCACCCCGATCACGGGACGAGTCGTGATGCCGGCTACGGCACCCGCCAGATGCGCAGCCAGACCAGCAGCACAGATAAAGACCTTGCAGCCACGGGCCTCGGCATCGGTCACATACTGATGAGTCGCAGCCGGCGTGCGGTGCGCGGAGGTGACTTTGACTTCCACTGCGATATCAAATGACTTGAGCACCTCGAGGGTGGTCTGCATCACGGGGAAATCAGAATCAGAGCCCATCAATACGGCAACAAAGGGTTTATTCATGGTGGGAATTTCCTTACTCCAAGTGGGGGGTTGAAGTTCACCGAAAACGTTTCAATCCGGTTGCGGCGGCGGGATTATACCTGCTCACTTTGGTGGCCGCATTTCTTTTGCGGACAGACCCAACGCAGAGTTCCCCTCACTTTTTTCTCTACCATGATGCCCCAGCCACACGTGGGACAAGGCATGGGGATCGGCTTGTCGTTCACCACATATTTGCAGTGTGGATAGCCATCACAAGAGTAAAACTGCTTGCCGTAGCGGGAGGTGCGGCTCACCAGATGCCCCTTGCCGCACTCGGGGCAGAGGATCTGGGTATCATCGCTCTCCTGCAGGGATTCGATGTGCTGACAGGCCGGATACTGGGTACAACCGACAAACAGACCGTAACGCCCCTTCTTGATCGCCAGCGGCTCTCCGCAATCGGGACAGGCAGAGCCTTCGAGCACCTTTTCGATGTCGCGGCCGGATGGCGTCAGGGAGCGTATGTAATCACAGGCAGGATAGGCAGAACAGCCGAGAAAGGGGCCATGTTTGCCCTGGCGGATCACCAGCTCGGCCCCGCACTGCGGGCACGGCTCGCGCTCGAAGGCATGTTCGTGGGCTGAAAAGAGGTGATGATCGATTTTTGACATGGGCCGCGCCTTGAAATCCAGATGGCCTGAATTCTACCAGCGCGGCACCGGACTGTCAGTGAATGACGCCGTCTGACTCATCAAACACCAGCTCTTCCATCTGCTGGTAGGCATTTTCACTGCCCGGTACGTTGAACAGCACCATCATGACGACCCACTTCAGGTCATCCAACTCGATATCCGGCTTGTCCAGTTCGAGTAGACGCTCGATACAGATCTCGCGGGTTTCGGCATTCAGCACCTGAGCCTGTTCCAGAAAGAGCAGGAAGCCGCGGCACTCGGTGCTGAGGCGTGCCAGCTCTTGCGGAGCATAGATACGCATCGAGCCTTGCGCGCTGGCGGTGACATAGACCTCCCGCTCGCTGTCGTGCAGATTGGCCAGTCGCTCCAGCCAGTCGAGTGCCTTGTCGATCTCTTCTTTATCGAAACCGGCCCGGCTCAACTCGTCGGTGAGCTCATCCTGCTCGACCATCACATCTGCATCGCTGTGGATGTAGGTCTCGAAAAGGTACATCAATACATCAAACATGATTCGCCCTCCTCGCTCTGACGTATCCACCGGCTACCGCCATCACTGCACCGGCCAGCTCCAGCTCTACCAACCTGCCCAATACCACTTCGACAGGAAGCTGGGCCCGCTCGGCAACGGTATCCACGCTCGTGGTCTCATAATCTACGTTATCCAACAAATCGGCATAAGGCAATTCGCTATTATGCGGTTGCTCAGATGGTATGACCGACGAATGTGGCCGTGCGATGCACTCTGGCAGCTCTTCCACTATATCGGCCGCACTCAGCACAAGTTTGGCCCCCTGCTGAATAAATCTGTTGCACCCTATCGCCTGGGCGTTTTGCGGGGCTCCGGGTACCGCAAACACTTCGCGCCCCTGTTCAAGCGCATAACGGGCGGTGATCAGCGAACCGCTCTGCTCGGTCGCCTCCACCACCAGAGTTCCCAGCGACAGACCACTGATAATACGGTTGCGGCGAGGAAAATGTTCAGCCAGCGGTCCTTTATCCGGCGCCAGCTCGGAGATAAGCAAACCACCGCTCTCCAGAATCTGGCCTGCCAGCCCCTGATGGCGTTTGGGGTAGAGGCAATCCAGCCCGGAACCCAATACGGCAAGGGTGATACCACCACAAGCCAGCGCTTGCTGATGGCAAACACCATCGATACCGAGCGCAAGGCCCGAGGTGATGGCTAACCCGCATCCAACCAGCTCGCTACAAAGGCGGGAGGCATTATCTTTGCCTGCATAGGTAGGATGGCGTGTCCCCACCATTGCCAGCTGAGGTAGCGACAGCGCAGCAAGATCGCCACGACAGTAGAGCAACAGGGGGGCCGCGGGAATTTCTCGCAACAAGGGTGGATAAATCGGGTGATCTTGCGGAATAAGGAGATTGTCAGGCAAAGCGGCCCAAGCCAGGCTCTGCTCAACCACTGGCGAGGGCCAGCGCAGTTGTTTGATCTGCTCTGACGATAACCCCATACCATGCAGTTGCGCTTCATCGCTCTGGAACAGGGTCTCAATACTTCCCCCGACCCGCTCCAACAGACGTGCAGCGGTCACCGGACCAATACCGGTGACCGCATCGAGAGTTAGCCAAAGCGCCAGACGCGCGTCGGGGTAGTTCACGTCAGAAGTGAGTGACCTGATAACCCGCACTCACCATGTCGTTACTCTGCATGATGAGACCGTAACTCACCTTGTCATACACCTTGAACAACATGACGCGGGCAATAGCTTCAGAGGGCAGTGGTGCCTTCTTGTTGTTGCTATAAAACATCCGGTTAAAAACCGACGAGAGCTCCTTGTACTGCACATCGCCATTCTTGGTGACCAGAGCAGCACCGGGCCGTCTGACATCCAACACATCCCCGGCGACCAGTTGATCGCGACCACCCCGGTTAATCAGCACCACATCAAACTTGCCACCGCCCCGGGTCTTGTTCGGCAAATCGATGATATAGCCCGGCGTGATGGCAGGTGCCGCTTTCGGTGTGAAGACGGCGGGCATGTTCTCCTGAGCCGGCAGCGGCATCACCTTGTCGCCCTGCAGCACCTCCCGCTGGTTGTGAGTGAGGGTAACTTCAGTCCGATCACCATCAAGACGTGCCACGGCCCGCACCACACCGGCAAAGATCGCCTCCTGGCCCAGCAGTTCACCGGTTTCGCGATCCTTGTAGACCACTCCGGGGTGATAAATGCCATAAACCTGCCCCGGCGTCAGGGAGCCCTGCACATAGAGGGTGTCCCCCTCCAGCATGCCGATATGTTTTTGATCCGACCCCAGCAGATAGGGCAAGGTTTTCTGCTGCTGGCTGTCAGCCAGAATATGGTCGGTTTGCAGGAAGGGGCCGATCTCGCTGATAGGCAGGGTCGGAATGGGGTTGGCTTTGTTCTCGTAACGGGTTTTCGGGCCGAGACGGATAACTTGCTTGCCACCCTGCATCGCCTTGCCGAGCCGGGGTTCACCATTGACCCAGCTCAGATGCAGTACATCACCGGGGTAGATCCAGTGAGGATTGGCTATCTGCGGATTGATGTTCCAGAGACGGGGCCAGAGCCAGGGTTCGGAAAGATACTTGCCGGAGATATCCCACAGGGTGTCGCCTTTTTGCACTACATAACTTTCGGGGTAACCCGCTTTCAACCTCAGCTGATCGGCCAGTGCTGCCTGACTCACGGTCACCAGCAGGCAGGCGAGGATGGTTTGCTTCAGATACATAACACTCCCTGTTACTTCTGTACGCAAAGTGTTGCTGTTTTTTGTCGGCGTAAATGACTAGAATTACGCCAATATTGACTGCATTTATACGAAACTAAAGAAAAAACTATGGCCATTCTAGATGTATTGCGTTTTCCCGATGAGCGCCTGCGCACCGTTGCAGCCCCTGTCGAGACCTTTACACCCGAGTTACAACAGATTGTAGATGATATGTTCGAAACCATGTACGCGGAGGAAGGCATTGGCCTGGCCGCGACTCAGGTCGACATTCACCAGCGCATCATAGTGATCGATGTCTCTGAAAACCGTGAAGATCCTCTGGTATTGATCAATCCGGAGGTCATCGAGCAGTGCGGCAGCACCGGCATTGAAGAGGGTTGCCTCTCCGTGCCCGGCAGCCGTGCTCTGGTGCCTCGCGCTGAACAGATCAAAATCCGCGCCCTGGATCGCAACGGCAAGCCATTCGAACTGGAAGCCGACGATCTGCTCGCCATCTGCATCCAGCATGAGATGGATCATCTGGTCGGCAAGCTGTTTGTGGATTACTTGTCCCCGCTCAAGCGCCAGCGCATTCGCCAGAAGCTGGAAAAGATGGCCCGTGAAGATCGCAAAGTCCTCTGAGGATCTGCCCCATTGAATAAGCTGAAACTGATTTTTGCCGGTACTCCCGACTTCGCCGCCCGTCACCTGGCGGCGTTGTTGTCTTCCGACCACGAGGTCGTTGCCGTTTATACCCAGCCCGACAAGCCAGCAGGCCGTGGCCAGAAGCTCACCGCCAGCCCGGTCAAAGAGCTGGCACTGGCCCACAACCTGCCGGTTTACCAACCTGCCTCTCTGCGCAAGGAAGAGGCGCAAGCCGAGCTTGCTGCACTGGGTGCCGACCTGATGGTGGTGGTGGCCTATGGCCTGATCCTGCCCAAGGTGGTGCTCGATACCCCGCGTCTGGGCTGCATCAACGTCCATGGCTCCCTGCTGCCCCGCTGGCGCGGCGCGGCACCGATCCAGCGCTCCATCTGGGCGGGCGATGCCGAAACTGGCGTCACCATCATGCAGATGGATGTGGGGCTGGATACCGGCGCCATGATCCGCAAAGTGACCTGCCCCATCGCCGCCGACGAGACCTCCGCCAGCCTATATGACAAGCTGGCCGAGCTGGGCCCGCAGGCGCTGGTCGACACCATCAATGCCATGGCCGCCGGTGAAACCGCTGCCGAGGCACAAGATGATGCGCAGGCAAACTACGCCGAGAAGCTCTCCAAGGAAGAGGCCCGCATCGACTGGTCGATGGAGGCTGTTGCCATCGAACGCTGCATCCGCTCGTTCAACCCCTGGCCTATCAGCTGGTTTGAAGTGGCTGACCAGACCGTCAAGGTTTGGCAAGCCGCAGTGGTGGATAGCGACCACGGCCAACCCGCCGGCACCCTGCTCAAGGCCGACAAGCAGGGGATCGATATCGCCACCGGCAAAGGGGTACTGCGCCTGCTGACCCTGCAACCGCCCGGCAAGAAGGCGATGTCCGTTTCGGATCTGCTCAACTCTCGCCGCGACTGGTTTGAACCCGGCACGCAATTGAATTGAACTGGATTGAATTGACACAAGCGGGGCCCAGGCCCCGACTTGCGCATCTAAGGTAACTCTATGAAAACACGTGCACAGGCCGCTCTCGTTATTCAACAGGTGCTGGATCAGGGTCAATCCCTCTCCGCTGTTCTGCCTGCTGCCCAGGAGAAGGTTGCACCTCGCGATCGCGCTCTCCTGCAAGAACTCTGCTACGGCACCCTGCGCTGGCTACCCCGCCTCGATGCGGCAGTCAACGAGATGATGGACAAGCCGCTCAAAAACAAGAGCCGCATTTTCCACTACCTCATCCTGGTCGGTCTCTATCAGCTCATCTACACCCGCATTCCGGCTCACGCCGCGGTGGCCGAGACCGTCAACGCCGTCAAACTGCTCAAGGGCACCTCCCTGCGTGGCCTCATCAACGGCGTGCTGCGCAACTTCCAGCGCAGCGCCGAAGTCATTCTGCTGCGTATCGACCGTGTTCCCAGCATTCGCCTCGGTCATCCGGAGTGGCTCACCAAGCGCCTGCGTCAGGCCTATCACGATGAGTGGGAATTCATCATGGAGGCGAACAACCAGCGTCCCCCCATGTGGATCCGCAACAACAGCCAGCGCCAGAGCCGCGATGCCATGCTGGCTCGCATGGCTGAAGTCGGCATCAATGCCGTGGCCGGTGAAGAGGGCGAGGATTGCATCCTGCTGGAGCGTCCTTGCGATGTGACCAAGCTGCCCGGCTTTGAAGTGGGTGACTGCTCGGTACAGGATGGTGCAGCACAACAGGCCGCAGCACTGCTCGACCCGCAACCGGGCGAGTGGGTGCTGGATGCCTGCGCGGCCCCCGGCGGCAAGACTGCCCACCTGCTGGAGCGTCAGCCCAAGTTGGCTGGCGTGGTTGCCGTCGATGCCGACGAAAACCGCCTCAAGCGAGTGCAGGAGAACCTGGACCGCATCGGCCTGAGCGCCAAGGTGATCCATGGCGATGCCGCGGCACCGGAACAGTGGTGGCCGGAGGGTCAGTTCGACCGCATCCTGCTGGATGCCCCCTGCTCAGCCACCGGCGTCATCCGCCGCCACCCAGACATCAAGTGGCTGCGCCGTGATCAGGACATTCGCGAGCTGGCCGAGCTGCAGCGCCGCATTCTCAATGCCCTCTGGGGCAAGCTGAAAAGCGGCGGTACCCTGCTCTACGCCACCTGCTCCGTCCTGCCGGAAGAGAACCGCGAACAGATCCGCTCCTTCCTTGCCGCGACCAAAGATGCCAAATTGGTGCCATTGCACGAACAGGACACCCCGGACTGCCCGGGTCGCCAGTTCCTGCCGGGTGAAGCCGAGATGGATGGCTTCTACTACGCCAAGCTGGTCAAGCTGTGACGCTGACATGCTTCTTCCGGGGCAATCGCCATGCAGGCGAAATGCCCCTTTACTGCCTCAACGCGAGTAGACGTTCCCTATGAAAATCATCATTTTGGGAGCCGGCCAGGTCGGCGGCACTCTGGCCGAGAACCTGGCCGGAGAGAACAACGACATCACCATCGTCGACACCGACAGCGAACGCCTGCGCGAACTGCAGGACAAGTTTGACCTGCGAGTGGTCAACGGTCACGGCGCCCACCCCAAGGTGCTGCGCGAAGCGGGTGCTCAGGATGCCGACATGCTGGTCGCCGTCACCAACAGTGACGAGACCAACATGATCGCCTGTCAGGTGGCCTACTCCCTGTTCAACACCCCGAACAAGGTGGCACGGATCCGCTCGCCGGCCTATCTGACCGAGCGAGATCGCCTGTTCCTGCCGGAATCGGTGCCGGTGGATCACCTGATCGCGCCGGAGCAGTTGGTGACCGACTATGTACGTCGCCTGATCGAATATCCGGGCGCCCTGCAAGTGGTTGATTTCGCTGGAGGCCGCGTCGGTCTCGTGGCTGTCAAGGCCTACTACGGTGGCCCGCTGGTGGGCAACGCCCTCTCCACCCTGCGCGAGCACATGCCCAACATCGAGACCCGGGTAGCGGCCATCTTCCGTCAGGGCCGCCCGATCCGCCCGCAAGGGACCACCATCATCGAAGCGGATGACGAGGTCTTCTTCGTCGCCGCCGCGGGCCATATCCGTGCCGTGATGTCGGAGCTGCAGCGCCTAGAGAGCCCCTACCGCCGCATCATGATCGTCGGTGGCGGCAACATCGGCGCAGGCCTCGCCCGTCAGCTGGAGAAGCGCTACAGCGTCAAGCTTATCGAGCGCAACCAGAAGCGGGCGGAGCAGCTCTCCGAACTGCTGGAGAACACCATCGTCTTCTGCGGCGATGCGGCGGATCAGGAGCTACTGGCCGAGGAGCACATCGACCAGATCGACGTCTTCATCGCCGTGACCAACGAGGATGAGGCCAACATCATGTCGGCGCTGCTCGCCAAGAAGATGGGCGCCAAGAAGACCATGGTGCTGATCCAGCGCGGCGCCTACGTGGATCTGGTGCAGGGTGGCTCCATCGATATCGCCATCTCGCCGCAGCAGGCCACCATCTCGGCCCTGCTGACCCACGTGCGCCGGGCCGATATCGCCAACGTCTACAGCTTGCGCCGCGGTGCTGCCGAGGCGATCGAGGCGATCGCCCACGGCGATGAGAACACCTCCAAGGTGGTCGGCAAGACGGTGGGCGAGCTCAAGCTGCCGCCGGGCACCACCATCGGTGCCGTAGTACGCGGGGATGAGGTGCTGATAGCCCACGATCGCACCAAGATCCAGCAGGATGACCATGTGGTCATGTTCCTGGTGGACAAGAAGTACATCCCGGAAGTGGAGCGGCTGTTCCAGCCAAGCCCCTTCTTCCTGTAACGTCTTCATGTGCACAGGCTGTCAAACCAGACCCGGCTCAGCTCCCCCAAGGGGATGGTCCGGGTCTTTTGTTAATCAACGACCAGGTTATCGAACATGATCAAGCTGCGTCCAATTATCTTCACCCTCGGGCTGGTGCTCTCCAAGCTGGCGCTCTTCATGTGGCTGCCCACCTTGCTGGCACTGCTCACCGGGTCAGAGGGATTTGTCGAGTTTCTCAAGTCCGTGCTGATCACCCACGGCGCCGCCCTGCTCTGCCTCCATTACGGGCGCAAGGCGGAGTTCCACCTGGGGGTGCGGGAGATGTTCCTGCTCACCACCTCGGTCTGGGTGGTGGCCTGTATCTTCGGGGCGCTGCCCTTTGTCTTCATCACCCACATCAACTTCACCGACGCCTACTTCGAGACCATGTCCGGGGTGACCACCACGGGGTCCACCGTGCTCTCCGGCCTCGACAACATGGCCCACAGCATCCTGTTGTGGCGATCCATACTGCAGTGGCTGGGCGGGGTCGGCTTTATCGTGATGGCGGTTGCCGTGCTGCCCTACCTCAACGTCGGCGGCATGAAGCTGTTCCAGACCGAGAGCTCGGACTGGTCAGATAAAAGCGCCCCGCGTGCCAAGACGGTCGCCAACAACATTGTCGTGGTCTATCTGGTGCTCTCCATGCTCTGCTTCATGGCCTACTGGGCCAGCGGCATGAACATGTTCGAGGCGATCAACCACGCCATGACCACCCTCAGTACCGGCGGCTACTCCACCTCCGATCAATCCATGTCCCACTTCTCCAACTCGGCCCACTGGATTGGCACCCTGTTCATGTTCCTCGGCGGCCTGCCCTTCCTGCTCTATGTGCAGAGCCTCAACCACAGGGACAACAGCCTGTTCAAGGATGCCCAGGTGCGTGGCTTCTTCTGGCTGGTCGTGTGGGTCACCGTCATCATGACCTTCTATCTGTGGGAGAGAGACCTGTTCGGCTTCTGGGATGCCCTGCGCATCAGCTGCTTCAACATCGTCTCGGTGCTCACCACCACCGGCTACGGTCTTGGTGACTTCGGCACCTGGGGACCGCTCGCCAGCATTGTCTTCATCGTGCTGCTGGCGCTGGGGGCCTGCTCCGGCTCCACTGCGGGTGGTCTCAAGATCTTCCGGGTACAGGTGGCGTTTGCCCTGTTCAGAAAGCAGATGCGCCAGCTGATGCACCCCTCTGCCGTCTTCCCCCAGAAGTACAACGGCCGGACGGTCAATGACGCCATCATCCGCTCGATGATCTCCTTCGTGCTGGCCTACTTCGCCATCATTCTGGTGATAGCCGCGCTGCTGGGTGCCATCGGGCTTGACCCCCTGACGGCCATCTCCAGCTCCATCACCGCCGTTGCCAACGTCGGCCCGGGCATGGGCCCGGTGGTCGGCCCCAGTACCAACTTTGCCAGCCTGCCGGAATCGGCCAAGTGGCTGCTGTCATTCGGCATGCTGCTGGGGAGACTGGAGATCCTGACGGTCGCCGTACTCTTCTTCCCCTCGTTCTGGCGCCAGTAATCCCTCGCTACAAGCCAGCAAAAAGCCGCAGCGTTCACCCGCTGCGGCTTTTTTATCTCACCCATCCCCACGACTTTCCCTCAACGCTCATCAGCCCCATTACCGGATAGCCTGGACGACCTCATCAAGATGGCCAGAGTGAATCACAGGTATAAAAACAACGGGCCCAAACCAGAGGTTTGGGCCCGTTTATCAGTGAACCGTCAGCGGCCGCGAGGGCTGCCGAGACTCAGCACATGACATTAACCACGGCCAGAGCGCTTGCGATCCAGCTCGGTCAGCAATTTCTTGCGGATACGGATGTTCTTCGGAGTCACTTCGACCAGTTCGTCGTTATCGATGAACTCGAGAGCCTGTTCCAGAGTCATGCGGATCGGCGGAGTCAGCACCTGAGCTTCGTCGGTACCGGAGGCACGCATGTTGGTCAGCTGTTTGCCTTTCAGGCAGTTAACAGTCAGGTCGTTGGAACGGGAGTGAATACCGATCACCTGGCCTTCGTACACTTCGGTCGCGTGACCGATGAACAGACGACCACGGTCTTGCAGACCGAACAGGGCGTAAGTCAGTGCCTTACCGGTAGCGTTGGAGATCAGCACGCCGTTCTGACGCTCACCGATGCTGCCACCCTTGTGCGGACCGTAGTGGTCGAAGGTGTGGTACAGCAGACCGGTACCTGAGGTCATGGTCATGAACTCGGTCTGGAAACCGATCAGGCCACGGCTCGGGATCATGAAGTCCAGACGGACACGACCCTTGCCATCCGGCGTCATGTTGGTCATTTCGCCTTTACGCAGACCCAGTTGCTCCATCACGGAACCCTGGTGCGCTTCTTCAACGTCCACAGTTACGGTTTCGAACGGTTCTTGCAGAACACCATCAACAGTACGCAGGATTACTTCCGGACGGGACACTGCCAGTTCGTAACCTTCGCGACGCATGTTTTCGATCAGGATGGAGAGGTGCAGTTCACCACGACCGGATACACGGAACTTGTCCGGATCATCAGTCTCTTCCACGCGCAGGGCCACGTTGTGGACCAGCTCCTGGTTCAGACGCTCCAGAATGTTACGGGAGGTCACGAACTTGCCCTCTTTACCGGCGAACGGTGAGGTGTTGACCTGGAAGGTCATGTTCACGGTCGGCTCGTCAACGGAGAGCGGCGGCAGGGCTTCAACGGCACCGTTGTCACAGATGGTGTCGGAGATTTTCAGCTCGCCCAGACCGGTGATAGCGATGATGTCACCCGCTTGCGCGTCGGTAACTTCAGTACGGGACAGACCCAGATAACCCAGCACCTGACCGACTTTACCGTTACGGGTCTTGCCGTCAGCACCAACGATGGTGACTTGCTGGTTGGTCTTGACGCGACCACGGGTGATACGGCCGATACCGATAACGCCCACGTAGGAGTTGTAGTCCAGCTGGGAGATCTGCATCTGGAAACCACCTTCGGCATCAGCCTTCGGCGCTTCAACGTTGTCAACGATGGCCTGGAACAGCGGCTCCATGTTCTCGGACTCGACGTCCTGATCCATGGTGGCCCAACCGTTCAGTGCAGAGGCGTAAACAACTTTGAAATCCAGCTGTTCGTCAGTCGCGCCCAGGTTGTCGAACAGGTCGAATACCTGATCCATTACCCAGTCAGGACGAGCACCCGGACGGTCAACCTTGTTGATGACCACGATCGGCTTCAGACCCTGAGCAAACGCCTTCTGGGTCACGAAACGGGTTTGCGGCATCGGGCCGTCAACGGCGTCAACCAGCAGCAGCACGGAGTCAACCATGGACAGTACGCGCTCTACTTCACCACCGAAGTCGGCGTGACCCGGTGTATCAACGATGTTGATGCGGTAGTCATTCCAGCGGATCGCAGTGTTCTTGGCGAGAATGGTGATGCCACGTTCCCGTTCCAGATCATTGGAGTCCATGATCCGTTCCTGGCCTTCCGTGGAGCGGTCCAGGGTGCCGGACTGCTGCAGCAGCTTATCAACCAGAGTCGTTTTGCCGTGGTCAACGTGCGCAATAATCGCAATATTGCGTAAATTCTCTAACATTCTCGCCTCAATCACCGGGTAAAATTGGGCGCTAATTGTACTCTTGCCTTTGTGATCTGCCTAGCAGAATTGCAGTACATTCGCGCATAACAACAGATCTGGATCATAGACCTCTCTGACAAACCCTGCTTAGATGGGCGGTGACCGTATTTCGCGCACCATTACAGTGCACCAAAACGATCCGCCATCGCACTAAAATGATGCAACGCGAGTCGAGATCGCCTGATTTTGGGGAGCCTCTTCAGCGAGATTGCCCTGAAATCAAGCTGTCACAAACTTGGCACGATACTGGCTTATGTGAATACGACGACGCATTCACCCAGAGAGTTTTAACACCGGAGGTTACTTAGCATGTCAGCCCAGAACGTTTTGGCCCTGATCCAGGAACACGAAGTCAAGTTTGTTGATCTGCGCTTTACCGACACCAAGGGTAAAGAGCAGCATGTATCCATCCCTGCTCACCAGGTTGATGAAGATTTCTTCGAAGACGGCAAGATGTTCGATGGTTCCTCCATCGGCGGCTGGAAGGGCATCAACGAATCCGACATGGTACTGATGCCGGACGCAGCCTCCGCCAAGCTGGACCCGTTCACCGAAGAGACCACCCTGAACATCGTTTGTGACGTGCTGGAGCCTGCCACCATGCAGGGCTACGACCGCGATCCGCGCTCCATCGCCAAGCGTGCAGAAGATTTCCTGAAGTCCAGCGGCATCGCTGACACCGTGCTGTTCGGGCCGGAGCCGGAATTCTTCATGTTCGACAACATTACTTTCTCCAACACCATGGGCCACAGCTTCGTGAAAATCGAATCTGAAGAAGCCGCATGGAACTCCGGCACTGCCTATGAGCATGGCAACAAGGGTCACCGTCCGTTCGTGAAAGGCGGTTACTTCCCGGTTGCACCGGTCGACTCTTCCCAGGATATCCGCGCCGCCATGTGTCTGGTGCTGGAAGAGATGGGCCAGGTCGTTGAAGCTCACCACCACGAAGTGGCCACTGCCGGTCAGAACGAGATCGCTACCCGCTTCAACACTCTTACGCTGAAAGCTGATGAAGTACAGGTACTGAAGTACGTGATCCACAACGTGGCCCACGCCTACAACAAGACCGTTACCTTCATGCCGAAACCCATGTTCGGTGACAACGGCTCCGGCATGCACTGCCACCAGTCTCTGGCCAAGAACGGCGTCAACCTGTTCGCTGGCGACCTGTATGGCGGTCTGTCCGAGATGGCGCTGCACTACATCGGCGGTATCATCAAGCACGCCAAAGCCATCAATGCCTTCGCCAACCCGACCACCAACTCCTACAAGCGTCTGGTTCCGGGTTATGAAGCACCGGTCATGCTGGCCTACTCTGCCCGCAACCGCTCTGCCTCCATCCGTATCCCGGTGGTACCGAGCCCGAAAGCCCGTCGTATCGAAGTGCGCTTCCCGGATCCGGCTGCCAACCCGTACCTGGCCTTCGCAGCCCAGCTGATGGCCGGTCTGGACGGTATCATCAACAAGATCCATCCGGGCGATGCCATGGACAAGAACCTGTACGACCTGCCGCCGGAAGAAGCCGCAGAAGTACCGACCGTTGCCGGTTCTCTGGACGAAGCCCTGGCTGCTCTGGATGCTGACCGCGAGTTCCTGACCCGCGGCGGCGTGTTCAGTGATGACTTCATCAACTCCTATCTGGAACTGAAACAGCAGGATGTTGACCGTGTGCGCATGACCCCGCACCCGCTGGAGTTCGAACTGTACTACTCCGTCTAAGTCTCAGCAGACTGGCCGTTTAAATCAGGTCAGCTTGCTTAATCGTGACAAAACCCGCCATCTGGCGGGTTTTTTCTCTGATAGGATTAAGCAAAATACCGTCAAGGAGAGATGGATGAACAACAAGCATGGCATAGGGGTGCTCGGCCTCCTGTTGCTGACCTCGTTCGGTGCGGACGCGGCCAAGGTCTACTCCTGGGTCGATGGCAATGGCATCACCCACTACTCGGATGCGCCACCACCCGGCAAAAACGCCAAAGAGGTCGATCTGCGGGTCGCTCCGCTGCTGGGCAGCAGCGCGCCCAGATCGGTGCAGGTGGATAACTTCAACAGCCTGACTGGCGCCGATGCCAAGAAAGAGAAAGAGGCGGCCAAGCTGACCATCGAACTGCTCTCCCCGGAACAGGGCAGCACCCTGCGCGACAACACAGGCAACATCGTCTTTCAGGGCACCATCAGCCCCAAACCTCCGACCCAGTATGATGTGCGCCTGACCCTGGATGGCAAAGCCGCCCCCATCGTCAGCAACAGCCTCTCTGTCCGCGTCGAAAACGTCGATCGTGGCGCCCACGAGGCTCAGCTCGAGCTGCTCGCCAAAGACGGTACGATCCTTGCTAAATCCAGTGCAGTCACCTTTTACCTGCATAGAGCGAGCGTGACGCCGGCTCCCAAACCCACCCCCAAAGCCGACTAGGGGTGATATAGCGCACCGATGCGGGTAAACTCTATGCACCATATCGGTGCATAACAGGTGTGTAGCACCGTTTTAGGGAGAAACCTGTGCCAACCCGCTCGGACAACGCCAAAACACTCTTGGATAATTTGCTGACCGCCGTGATCCTGATGGATGAGCGGCTCTGCATCCAATTCGTCAACCCGGCGGCTGAACAGCTGCTCTCCCTCAGTGAACGCAGGCTGATCGGCATCGAACTACCCCATCTGCTGGAACATATCTCCCTCGATTTGCAGCGGCTCAAGCAGTGCCTCGTGTCAGGGCAAGGCTTTACCGATAGCGAAGTGACTCTGGTGGTAGAGGGAGAACCGCGACTGGTGGAGCTGAGCGCAACCCCGATGGCCGATCACGAACAGCGTCTGCTGGTGGTGGAGCTGCGCAAGATCGACCAGCAGAAGAAGATCAGTCAGGAGCAGCAGCAACATGCCCAACAGCTGGCGGCCAAGGAGCTGGTGCGCGGGCTGGCCCACGAAATCAAGAATCCCCTCGGCGGCCTGCGCGGCGCGGCGCAGCTGCTGCAAAAAGAGCTGCCGGATCCGGCCCTGCGCGAATATACCGGCATCATCATCGAACAGGCCGACCGGCTGCGGGTACTGGTCGATCGGCTGCTCGGCCCCCAGCGCCCCGGCCGTCACCAGATGCACAATGTCCATTCGGTGCTGGAGCAGGTACGCCGACTGGTGGAGCTCGAACTCCCTCCCTCTGTTCGCATCGAACGGGATTACGATCCCAGCATCCCCGAATTCGAGATGGAGCCGGATCAGCTGCAGCAGGCGTTTCTCAACATAGTGCGCAATGCCGCCGAAGCGCTGGGCGATCAAACCGGGCTTATCCGTATCAAGACCCGCACCGCGTTCCAGATCACCATCCACGGCCAGCGTTACCGGCTGGCAGCGGAGATCAAGATCATCGACAACGGCCCCGGCATTCCCGATGCCATTCGCGACACCCTGTTCTACCCGATGATCACCGGCAAGGAGGGGGGAACCGGGCTCGGCCTCTCCATCGCCCAGAACCTGATCGACCAGCACAAGGGGCGAATTGACTGCATCAGCTGGCCGGGTCACACCGAATTCACCATTTTTCTACCGCTTCGCAAGTAAGGGAACCCCATGACCGCCAAAGTGTGGATCGTCGATGACGACAGTTCTATCCGCTGGGTGCTGGAGCGCACTCTCGGCAGCGAAGGCTTCAACTGCGAGAGCTTTGCCGATGGCGAAGCCCTGCTGCACGCCCTTGAGCTGCGCTCGCCCGATGTGATCCTCTCCGATATCCGGATGCCGGGCATCGACGGTTTGAGCCTGCTGGAGCAGATCCACCGCCGTCAGGCCGATCTGCCCATCATCATCATGACCGCCCACTCGGATCTCGACAGCGCGGTCAACGCCTACCAGCGTGGCGCCTTCGAGTACCTGCCCAAACCGTTCGACATCGACGAAGCAGTGACCCTGGTGCGGCGCGCCGAGAATCACCTCAAGGAGCAGCGCACCAAGCGCAAGTCTCGCCAGCAAGAGGCGACAGCCACCCCGGAGATCATCGGTGAAGCACCGGCGATGCAGGAGGTGTTCCGTGCCATCGGCCGCCTGTCACGCTCCAGCATCTCGGTGCTGATCAACGGCCAGAGCGGTACCGGCAAGGAGCTGGTCGCCCATGCGCTGCACAAGCACAGCCCGCGCGCCCACAAGAACTTCATCGCCCTCAACATGGCGGCTATCCCGAAAGATCTCATCGAATCCGAGCTGTTCGGTCACGAGAAGGGGGCCTTCACCGGTGCCAACAACATCCGCCACGGCCGCTTCGAGCAGGCCGACGGCGGTACCCTGTTTCTCGACGAGATCGGCGACATGCCGCTGGATGTGCAGACCCGGCTGCTGCGGGTATTGGCCGATGGCCAGTTCTACCGGGTAGGCGGCCACCAGCCGGTGCAGGTGGATGTACGGATCATCGCCGCCACCCACCAAAATCTGGAGAAGCGGGTCGCCGATGGCGAGTTTCGGGAAGACCTGTTCCACCGCCTCAACGTCATTCGCATCCACATCCCCGCCCTCAAGGAGCGCCGTGAGGACATCCCCCAACTGGCCCGCCACTTCCTGCTGCGCGCCGCCAAGGAGCTGAACGTCGAGGCCAAGAGCCTGCACCCTGACACCCAGACCTATATCAGCCGCCTGCCCTGGCCGGGCAACGTGCGCCAGCTGGAGAACGTCTGCCGCTGGCTCACCGTGATGGCCTCGGGGCAAGAAGTGCTGGTCGGCGACCTGCCTGCCGAGCTGCTCACCCCCATCACCCACAACGCCGAACCGGGCCAACCGGCGTTGCCCGGTTGCTGGCAGCAACAGTTGCAAGAGTGGGTGGCCAGCAAGTTGGCGCTGGGAGAGACAGACATCCTGGCCGATGCCATGCCCCAGTTCGAGCGGATCATGCTGGAGACGGCGCTGGAACACACCCACGGCCACAAGCAGGAGGCGGCGCGCCTGCTCGGTTGGGGCCGCAACACCCTTACCCGCAAGCTGAAGGAACTCGATCTCTCCTGAGTCCCGGGGAAAAACGATTCCCATCACGCCCTGACAAATCACCGCCTGCCAGAACCCCGTTTAACCATAAACGGGGTATCTTTTTTGAAAGCCCCGCCTAGAATGGCAGGCTTTCAAACCTGACTCGACGAGGGCGCCCCCATGATTGACAGATCTCTCCCCCTGACCGACCTGCACCGCCATCTGGACGGCAACATCCGCCCGCAAACCATCCTCGAGCTGGGTCGCCAACACAATATCCAGCTGCCCGCCTTCGAACTGGAAGCGCTGCGCCCCCACGTACAGATCGTCGAAAACGAGCCCAGTCTGGTTGCCTTCCTGAAGAAACTGGACTGGGGTGTGGCCGTGCTGGCCGACTATGACGCCTGCCGCCGGGTTGCCTACGAAAACGTGGAAGATCTGCTGCGCGCCGGTATCGACTATGCCGAGCTACGCTTCAGCCCTGCTTATATGGCGATGACCCACAAGCTGCACCCGCAGGGTGTAGTAGAAGCTATCATCGACGGCGTGGCCGCAGGCAGCCGTGACTTCGGTATCAAGACCAACCTGATCGGCATCATGAGCCGCACCTTCGGCACCGAGCAGTGCAATCAGGAGCTGGCCGCCTGTCTGGCCCACCGCGACAAGCTGGTGGCCATCGATCTGGCTGGTGACGAGCTGGGGTTCCCGGGCGAACTCTTTGTCGACCACTTCCGCAAGGTGCGCGATGCAGGCATGCGCGTCACCGTACACGCCGGTGAAGCCGCTGGCCCCGAGAGCATGTGGCAAGCCATTCGCGAGCTGGGCGCCGAGCGTATCGGCCACGGCGTCAAAGCGATTCAGGATCCGGCCCTGATGGCCTATCTGGCCGAACACCGCATCGGCATCGAATCCTGCCTCACCTCCAACGTCCAGACCACCACGGTAGCGAGCCTGACCGAGCACCCGATCCGCCAGTTCCTGGCTGCCGGCGTGCTGGCCTGCCTCAACACCGATGACCCGGCGGTGGAAGGGATCGACTTGCCGCACGAATATGAGGTGGCTGCCCCGGCCGCTGGCATGACGGCAAGCGAAATCCGCACCGCCCAGCAGAATGGCCTGACCCTGGCCTTCCTGAGCGATAGCGAGAAAGCCGAACTGAGCGCTCGCGCAGCCAGCCGCTGATCCACACCGGCACTGCAAATAGAAACGGCCCACTTCGGTGGGCCGTTTTTATTTGCGGATTTCTGATGATGGGTAAGCATTCGGCCAGCTGGCAGATAGCAAAAGGCCCAAACTGGGTTTGGGCCTTGGCTGATGACGGTGCAGGTAAAAACTACTCCTGCTCCTTGTCGCGCTCCAGCGCCCGCTCAACCAGCGGCTCGGGCAGGCTCTTGGTCACCTCCACCCCCAGCTCGCGGAAACGCTCGACCTGCGCAATCAGGTTGCCACGGCCGTTGACCAGCCGTCCCATTGCCTTGTCGTAGCTCTCCTGCGCCTTGTGCAGGCTGCCGCCCATCTGCTGCATCTCCTCCACAAACAGCCGCAGCTTTTCGTAGAGACGACCGGCCCGCTCGGCAATCTGGCGGGCATTCTGGTTCTGCCGCTCGTAGCGCCACAGGTTCTCGATGGTGCGCAGCGCCACCATCAGGTTGGTGGGGCTCACCAGCAGGATGTTGTTGTCGAGACCGTAACGTACCAGCGAAGGATCGGCCTCCATCGCGGTGAAGAAGGCGGGCTCCACCGCCACGAACATCAGCACATAGTCGAGGGTGCGCACCCCGGGCAACTGCTGGTAATCCTTGCGGCCCAGCTCGCGGATATGGTTGCGCACCGAGGCGACGTGCTCCTTGAGCGCCACCGCCTTCTCCAGCTCGTCATCGGCGTTGTACCAGCGTTCGTAGGCGGTCAGCGACACCTTGGCGTCGATGATGATGTCTTTTTCCTGCGGCAGGTGGACAATCACGTCGGGCTGGTAGCGCTTGCCCTTCTCCACCTCAATATTGACCTGGGTGTGGTACTCGTGGCCCTCGCGCAAGCCGCATTCGCTGAGGATCCGCGCCAGCACCACTTCACCCCAGTTGCCCTGCTGCTTGCTGTCACCCTTGAGGGCGCGGGTTAGCGCTGCCGCCTCCTCGGTCATGCGGGCATTGAGCTCGGCGAGGCGCTCCAGTTCGAACTTGAGGCTGTGGCGCTGGGCCGTCTCCTGGGCGTGGGTCTCGCCTACCTGACGACGAAAGCCCTCGAGCTGCTCTTTGAGCGGGGTGAGCAGCAGATCGAGGCTGTTCTGGTTCAATTCGCGGAAGTTGCCGGAGTTTTGCTCGAAGATCCGGTTGGCGAGGTTCTCGAACTGCTGGCTGAGGCGCTGCTCCGCCTCCTGTTGCAGTTGCAGCTTCTCAGCGGCGGCCAACCGTTCGCTGCGCAGGGTCGCTTCCGCATCCTTGAGGCGGGCGGTGAGCTTGATCAGCAGGGTCTGCTGCTGATCCAGCTTCTGCTGGCCCTGCATCCGCTCATCCTGCAACTCGTCGAAGCGATCCTGCAGCGCTTGATGCCGCTCCTGCGCCAGCATCAGCTCCTGAGCCTGCGCCGTGGCGGCCCGCCGCCCGATCAGCCAGCCCAATCCGAGGGCCAGCACGGCGGCAGGCAGCAAGATCCCCCAGAGCCCGGGGTCAATCATTTACGGCTCCGCTGACGCAGGAAGAGTTCGAGATAGCGGTTAACCAGGATCCAGAGCACCACGTAGATGAGGTAGGCGGCCAGCACCACCCACTTGTGGGTGTTGACGCCGGTATCGAGCTCGGCGAACTCGATATCCTTGATGCGGCAGTAGGCCCACATCAGCAGGGGAAAGACATAGAGCAGGGACGCACGCCAGAGAAATAGCCACATATGTTTTCATTCAACCACGTAAAAAGACCCGCCTAGCTTACACAAGGGCAACTGCGCTTGCGATCCTGACGGCCGCGATTCTCTGGCCTGCTTCCCGAAACTTCGATAAAATTAACCCCTAATAGGTATCAGGGGCGAGCATGACTCACTATTTCCTCCGTTGGCTGACACAAGGTTGGCAAGCTTCGCGCAAGCCCGTCGTGGTTTGCCATGAAGCGCGCCCGCCGTGGGCCATCGAGGAGTCCCAGTACCTCTCCCTCTGCACCCGCTGTGGCGAATGTTTCAAAGCCTGCCCGCGCGGTCTGCTCAAACCGGCCACCCAGGAGGAGTACGAAGGGAGCCCCATCGCCGGCACTCCGGTGCTCGATCTCGCCTGCGGCCAGTGCAGCTACTGTGGCAGCTGCGCCAGAGCCTGTCCCACCGGCGCCCTCGACCTGCAACTGGGCCGTCAGGTGCAGACCCGGGTCCAGATCGAGGAGAGCTGTCAGGCACGGCAGGGCTTCTACTGCCTGCTCTGTGAAGATGCCTGTCCCCAGCAGGCGATCAAGGCCACCGCCGACGGCATCAACGTCAATATGGATGCCTGCAATGGCTGCGGTGCCTGCGGCCTCGCCTGTCTGCATGGCGCCATCACCCTGATCCGCCAGCCGGGCAGTCGCTAAAAACCACCTGCTTACAAAAGCAAAAGGGGCCATCAGGCCCCTTTCACATCTTGTTCGATATTCCACGCCCCGTCAGGCCATGGTCACAATAGTCTCTTGCTCGATACCCAGCAGGTGGCAGAGACGATTGGGATCGCGCACCGCATCGGCCAGAGTGTACTCACCCAGCACTTCGAGGAAGGCGTTCATGGCGCGGCGCAGAATGCCCTGAATGCGGCAACCACCGGAGAGACGGCAGTTCTCGCGCTTGCAATCGACCGGACAGAGCACATGCTCCATGTCCATCACCACATCCCGCAGGTTGATGGAGACCGCCGAGCGACCGAGGCGGATGCCACCGTGCTTGCCGCGTACCGTCTCGATGTACCCCTTGATGCCAAGCTGGTGCACAATTTTGACCACGTGGTTGCGAGAGATGCCGAAGGTATCGGCCACTTCAGTAATGGTCGACAGACGATCCCCCGGCTGAACCGCCAGGAAGGTCAGGGTACGCAGGGCGTAGTCGGTAAATCGTGTCAGTTGCATGGTCGCACTTGCCTCTTACTACAAGCCAGGAATCAGGACGACAACATTGAGCTAAGAGGCAGGAGACAACCGGTTTGCCTCTGTTTGCCCATTGGTTCGCCAGAGGGGGGCCTGTCTCTTAATCTGAGTTGCGGAGTGACAGGTTAAGAGCAGCACAACCGGGTGTCGATGAAGATGCACATAAATCGACACTTTCTTTGATTGATCGCAAACTTGCCGGGTTAGCCCGGCGTTTGCCCGCTTTATGGCGGGTAAATCTACCGAATAGTCCCCCTCGCCAAGCCCCTTCGACCAGCGGCCATATGGCCCGCAAACCGCCCCTCAATCGACCGTCAAAGAGGTGGTTCAGTGGGGTTGTTTCAGCCAGTTTTTCAGGGCAACCGAGGGGATGGAGCTCTCGGAGGCGACGGCAAACGCGCCCCAGTCCACCGCGCACTGCAACGCATCCTTGATCGCCATGCCCCGCGCCAGCCCGTGGATCAGGCCACCGGCGAAGGCATCCCCCGCCCCCGTGGTATCGACCACCGAGACCGGCCGGGCGGCAACCCGGATCTGCTCCTCGCCATGGATGGCCACCGCGCCCGCCTTTCCTTCGGTCAACACCAGCCATTCGAGCTGCTCCCCCGCCAGCTGGCGGGCATGTTGCCAGGGATCGCTCACCTCGCCGAGATCGGAGCGGGAGGCCACCAGCACATGGCAGGGACGGCGCGCTTGGCCGCCCTTGGGATACTGGGCTACCACGAAGCTCTTGCCGAGCATCTGGCGCATGTAACTGATGATGGCGGTGCCGGGATAGTTCACATAGAGGCAGTCCACCCCCTCCAGCGGCAGATCGCCGGGCAAGTCGGGACGCCGTGGGCGGCGCAGTATGGTGCGCTCGCCAGTGGAGTCCACCAGGATCAGCAGCTCGCCGGTCTCGCCGCCAAAGCGCTCCACATGGCTGCAATCCAGCCCGTAACCGGCCGCCTGCTCCAGCAGCCAGTCGCCGGTCTCGTCCAGCCCGATACGGGAAGCAATGGTCACCTCGTGGCCCGCCCACACCAGCCCGATGCCGGTGTTGGCCGCGCCACCGCCGAGCCTGCGCCCCTGATCCACATATTGCAGCCGGGCCCCCGCCACCAGCGGTTCGGAGAGGGAGAGCACATGATCACAGTTGAGATTGGCAAGCAGCAGAATGCGGGACATAGAGACCTCGGACGATGGAGATAGCCCAAAAGAGACAGGCTGAACCCCGAGTAGAGCCCAGCCTGACAGAAGAGACAACCGGCAGGGATCGGGAATCCGATCGGGATCAATAGATGGGCAGCTCTACCCCGGCCAGCAGCTCGTCGATGCGCGCCTGACTCGGCTGCTGCATCACACTCTGGATCACCTCCTTGGTGAGGTGGGGCGAGAAGGAGCTGATGAAGTCATACATGTAGTTCTGCAGCAGGATGCTCTTGCTGAAACAGATCTGCGCCGGGCAGGGCTTGAACAGGTGCTCCAGATTGATGGAGACCAGCCCGGGGCTGTCGGTGTCGTTGGCCACCAGCGAGGAGATGATGCCGATACCAAAACCCAGCTCCACGTAGCGTTTGATCACCCCGGCGTCCATCACCGTCATGTAGTAGCTCGGGGTGAGACCGGCGGCATGGAATACCTCGTCCTGCACCTGCCGACCAGTGGCGCCACTCTCGTAGCTGAGGATGGGGTAGTGGCAGAGCTGCTCCAGCGTCGGCTTCTTCACCTTGGCCAGCGGGTGATCCTGCGGCACCACCAGCGAGAGAGTCCAGAGGTAGGCGGGCAGCGCGATCAGCTCCTTGTCGAAGCCAATCTCGTGGGCAACGATAGAGAAATCGGAGTAACCCTTGCTGATCTGCTCCTTGCTTGCCGACATTACCGGATGGAGGTGGAACGAGATCTTGGGGTACTTCTTGGTGAAGTAGGTAACCGATTTGGGCAGCAGATAGCGGGCGATGGTGTGGGTAGTGTGGATGTTGAGGGTGCCCACGGTCGGATCCAGATACTCGCGGGAGATCGCCTTGATCTTGCTCTCGATGTTGAGCATCGCCTCGGCACACTTGATGATCTCCTCACCCACCGGGGTGATGCGGTGCAGATGCTTGCCACGGCGCTCGAAGATCCGCACTCCCAGCTCGCTCTCCAGCAGGCCGATCTGCTTGCTGACCCCGGGCTGGCTGGTATAAAGCGCATCGGATGCCACCGAGACGTTGAGGTTGTGGTCCCGGATCGCGATCAAGTACTTCAATTGCTGTAGTTTCAAGGCGTCACACTCTCACACTGGTTTGGCTCAGACAGGGACGGCAATCAAGCCAGACAAACAGGCCGCCACATGGGCGGCCAGTGTACCATCCGATCCCGACATCTCAGCGCTTGATCCTTCATTTTGCTACAAAATCTAGCATCCGAAGGGGTGGCTGACAAACCGAGCTCAGGCCGCGCCAGCCCGCAGCGGCAGGATCCCCAGAAACTGCAGCAGCCACTGCATCATGGTCGCCGAATCCACCTCCCCCTCCAGCGAGGAGAGGCTGCTCTGGTAGCGCTCGTCGGGCAACAGGCCGCGGCGTCGCTCGATCAGCGCCCGGTTGTACTCCACCGAAAATTCCGGATGTCCCTGAATGGCCACTATGTTGTTCCCCTGCAGGAACATGAAGTTGGGACAAAAATCGTTGCCCGCCAGTCGGGTCGCCCCCGGCGGCAGCAGGGCCACCTGATCCTGATGGCTGGCCAGAATGCGGATCTGATCCCGCGCTGGCGCCATCCAGGGCTCATCTGCCAGCATGGGATGCACCGACACTCCCAGCCCCCATCCCTTGGTGGACTTCACCACCTCTCCGCCCAGCGCTTGGGCGATCACCTGATGACCGAAGCAGACACCGGCCAGCTTGACGTCGGCATCGTGCGCCTGACGGATCCACGCCCGCAGTGCCTGAATCCAGGGGATATCGCTGTAAGCATCGTGGCGCGAGCCGGTGATGAGCCAGGCATCACACTCGTGCAGATCCTCCGGCAGCTCCCCATCGAGAGCCGACCAGACCCGAAATTCCAGTTCGGGGGCCAGGGCCGCAAAGCCCCTGATAAACATCTCGGAGTAAACGGGGCCAAAACGATCCGCCAGATCGGGATCGAGCCGGTCACAATCGAGAATTCCCAATCGCATCTGTTGTTCCTTTACAGAGTTAGCCCCCGCCAATCATTGACCGGCGGGGGCAAGAGGTTAGGCCATGAGCACGCGCCAGCGCGTCACTTCATGGTCGGCATGGAGAACTCGGCACCACTGCGCAGGCTCTGGGGCCAGCGCGCCGTCACCGTCTTCATCCGGGTATAGAAGCGAACACCGTCCGGCCCGTGCATGTTGAGCGGCCCGAAGATGGAGCGCTTCCAGCCGCCAAAGCTGTGAAACGCCATCGGCACCGGAATGGGAACGTTCACCCCTACCATACCGACCTGCACCCGCGCCGTGAAGTCCCGCGCGGTGTCGCCGTCGCAGGTAAAGATGGCGGTGCCGTTGCCGTACTCGTGCTCGTTGATAAGCCGCAGCGCCGTCTCGTAATCCGGCACCCGCACGATGGAGAGCACAGGGCCGAAGATCTCCTCGCGGTAGATGCGCATCTCCGGCGTCACCTCGTCAAACAGGCAGCCTCCGATAAAGTAACCCTCATCGTGGCTCAGCGTGCGGCCATCGACCCGCAGAGCGGCCCCTTCAGCCACCCCCTGATCAACGTAGCCGCGCACCTTAGCCAGATGCTCCTTGCTGATGAGCGGCCCCATCTCGTTTTCCGGGCTCTGGCCCAACCCCGGGCCCACCCGCAGTTTTTCCACCAACGGCGTCAGCTTGGCCACCAGCGCATCGGCGGTCTCGTCACCCACCACCACGGCCACCGAAATGGCCATGCAGCGCTCGCCCGCTGCCCCATAAGCGGCCCCCATCAAGGCAGAGACCGCCTGATCGAGATCCGCATCCGGCATCACCACCATGTGGTTCTTGGCGCCGCCCAGCGCCTGTACCCGTTTGCCGTGGGCCGAGGCGGTGGCATAGATATACTGGGCGATGGGGGTGGAACCGACAAACGACACGGCACCCACTCGCGGGTCGGTCAGCAGCACATCCACCACCTCCTTGTCACCGTTCACCACGTTGAGCACGCCGTCCGGCAGACCGGCCTCCTTGAGCAGCTCGGCCATCCGCAGCGAGAGAGAGGGATCCTTCTCGGAGGGTTTGAGAATAAAGGTGTTGCCGCAGGCGATGGCGACCGGGAACATCCAGAGCGGCACCATGGCCGGGAAGTTGAACGGGGTGATACCGGCGCAGACCCCCACAGGCTGCATCATGGAGTAGCTGTCTACCCCACGGCCGACGTTGAGGGAGTGCTCCCCCTTGAGCAGATGGGGAATGCCGCAGGCAAACTCCACCACCTCCAGCCCGCGGGTCAGCTCACCCTGCGCATCGGAGAAGACCTTGCCGTGCTCGCGACTGATAAGCTGGGCCAGCTCGTCCCTATGCTGCTCCATCAACTCCTTGAAGCGGAAAAAGATCCGGGCCCGCACCAGCGGCGGGGTTTGCGACCAGTCGGCAAAGGCGCGCTCGGCGATGGCGATCGCCTCCTGACACTCGGCGGCGCTGGAAAGCCCCACGCTCCCCTGCTGCTTGCCACAAGCGGGATTGAAGATGGCCCCTTGCCGCTCGCTGCGACTCTCCTGCGGTTGGCCGTTGATGAAGTTGCTGACCCTGTATGTCATGTATCCTCCGTGATAACTGATGTGGTAAATGCGCTGAGCAAACCAACGCAAGGCCCCGCCAGTGCGGGGCCATCAAATGGGTTAAGGTTGTGCCTGCAGGGCATCCTGCAGCAAGGTGAAGAGATCGTCGATCTGGCTGCGCTCGATGATGAGGGGCGGCGACAGGGCGATGATATCGCCGGTCACCCGGATCAATGCCCCCTTCTCGAAACAGCGGACAAACACCTCATAGGCGCGCTTGCCCGGTGCATCCGGCATCGATTCCAGCTCGATACCCGCCACCAGCCCGTAGTTGCGCACATCCTTCACATGCTTGCAGCCCTTCAGCGAATGGGCCGCCTCCTCCCAGTAGCCAGCCAGATCGGCGGCACGGCTGAGCAGGTTCTCGTTGCGATAGATCTCGAGGGTCGCCAGACCCGCAGCAGCAGCCACCGGATGGCCGGAGTAGGTGTAGCCGTGGAACAGCTCGATAGCTCCCTTGCCTGCCGCCATCATGTCGTCATAAATGTGCTTCTGCACCAGCACCGCGCCCATGGGGATGGCACCGTTGGTCAGCCCCTTGGCGCAGGTGATCATGTCGGGGATGACATCGAACTCCTGGGCAGCGAAGGGGGAGCCGAGGCGACCGAAACCGGTGATCACCTCGTCAAAAATCAGCAGGATGCCGTGCTTGGTGCAGATCTCCCGCAGCCGCTTGAGGTAGCCTTTGGGGGGCATCAGCACGCCGGTACTGCCAGCGATGGGCTCGACGATAACCGCCGCGATATTGCTGGCATCGTGCAGGAAGACGATCTTCTCCAGCTCGTCGGCCAGCGCCACATCCTCCTCGGGCAGCCCTTTGGTGAAGGCGTTCTTGGCGATGTTGAGGGTATGGGGCAGATGATCCACCCCGGTCAGCAGGGAGCCGAACCACTTGCGGTTGCCGGGAATCCCCCCCACCGAGATGCCGCCAAAGCCGACCCCGTGATAGCCACGCTCGCGGCCAATCAGCCGGGTGCGGGTGCCCTGACCGCGAGCCCGTTGCCAGGCCAGCGCGATTTTTAGCGCGGTATCGACCGACTCGGAACCCGAGTTGGTGTAGAAGACGTGGCCAAACCCCTTGGGGGCGATCTCCACCAGCCGGTTGGCCAGCTCAAACGGCAGGGGGTGGCCCATCTGGAAAGTGGGGGCAAAATCGAGGTGGGAAATCTGCTGGGAGACCGCCTCGGCAATCTCGCGCCGACCATGGCCCGCGTTGCAACACCAGAGTCCGGCTGTGCCATCCAGTATCTTGCGGCCATCCTCTGAGTGATAATACATCCCCTCTGCCGACTTCAGGATGCGCGGCGCCGCCTTGAACTGCTGGTTGGCGGTGAACGGCATCCAGAAGGCGGACATGTCGGAGGGCGTATTGATGTCGCTGATCGGTTTCATGGTCACCTCATCCTTAAGGTGTTTAGCAACTGTCGGCCAATGCCTATTAAATTAAACACCTGAATCCATAAAAAAGGGCCCGTTATCGCCCTGTCTGGTGCCACCCCTAGCTAGACGCATCAGCAGGGTGGTATAAGATATTTAACACAATTTTAATAATAGTAAACAGTCAAGGAGTGTCTATAGATGGATATCGGTCACCGCCTCAAGGCGGTTCGCACCAAGGCAGCCCTCTCCCAGCGCGAGCTGGCCAAGCGTTCCGGTGTGACCAACGGATTTATCTCCCAGATCGAGAAAAATCAGGTGAGCCCCTCTGTCGCCTCCCTGCGCAAGGTGCTGGAAGGGATCCCCATGTCGCTAGCCAGCTTCTTCACCGAAGAGACTGAAATGGGCACCGAAGTGATCTTCCGCGCCGCCGATATGCCGGATCTCGGCACGCATCCCATCAGCTACCGGCTGGTCGGGCACAGCCGCGCCAACCGCGCCATCGGCATGTTGCAGGAGGTGCTGCCACCTGGCGCCGACACCGGCGACGACATGCTGAGCCACGAGGGTGAAGAGTGCGGCATCGTCATCAAGGGCGAGGTTGAAGTGACCGTGGGCGAGCAGATCTACCTGCTGGGCGCCGGGGATGGCTACTACTTCGACAGCCGCACCCCCCACCGTTTTCGCAATAGTGGCGAACAGGAGTGCGTGCTGATCTCGGCCAACACCCCCGCCAGTTTCTGACATTCAGACGCGCATCGGCAGGGGGGCAATGTTTAATGAATTGTTACAAGATGGATTTACAAGCGGCAGGATGTTTAGCATATTGATACGCGGAAACTGACTTTTGCCGGTTCAAGGAGTGAACATGAGTGACCTGACCCTGGCCCAGTGGCAACACAAGGCCGCCCATCTGACCCTGCCCTCGCAAGCCTTTATCAACGGCAGCTATCGGGATGCCGTCAATGGCGCCACCTTCGATTGCATCAACCCGGCCAACGGCAAGCTGCTGACCAAGGTGGCAGCCTGCGATGCCGCCGATGCCGAACTGGCGGTACAGGCTGCCCGTGACGCCTTCAACGACAAGCGTTGGAGCGGCCTGCCACCGAAACAGCGCAAGCAGATCCTGCAGCGCTTCGCCGAGCTGATGCGCCTCAACAAGGTTGAGCTGGCGCTGCTGGAGTCGCTGGATATGGGCAAACCCATCGGCGATGCCATGGGCTATGATGCCCCCGCCGCCGCCAACTGCATCGCCTGGAACGCCGAAGCGATCGACAAGATTTACGATCAGGTCGCCCCGGTGGAGGAATCCGCCCTGGCACTGGTGACCCGCGAAGCGCTCGGGGTGGTTGCCGCCATCGTGCCCTGGAACTTCCCGCTGGTGATGGCCTGCTGGAAGCTGGGCCCGGCGCTCGCTACCGGCAACTCGGTCATTCTCAAGCCTTCCGAGAAATCCCCCCTGACCGCCCTGCGTATCGCGGGTCTGGCCAAGGAGGCGGGTATTCCGGACGGTGTGTTCAACGTGCTGCCGGGCTTTGGCCACACCGTGGGCGAGGCGTTGGCCATGCATATGGATGTGGACTGCATCACCTTCACCGGCTCCACCAAGATCGGCAAACATCTGGTGGAGTGCTCCGGCAAGTCCAACCTCAAGCGCGCCTTTATGGAGTGCGGCGGCAAGAGCCCCAACATCATACTGGCGGATGCGCCGGATCTGGACGCAGCGGCCAAGAGCGCCGCTGGCGCCATCTTCTACAACCAGGGCGAAGTGTGTACCGCCGCCTCTCGCCTGCTGGTACAAAACAGCATCAAACCACAATTTATGGAGCGACTGCTGGCCCATGCCCGCGAGTGGATCTCGAGCAACCCGCTCGACCCTGCGACCCGTATCGGCGCCATGGTGGACAACATCCAGATGGAGCAGGTGCTGCGCTATATCGAAATTGGCAAGCAGGAGGGGGCCAAGCTGCTGCTGGGTGGCAATCGCACCAATATGGAGAGTGGCGGCTTCTATATCGAACCCACTATTTTCAACGACGTGACCCCGCAGATGCGCATCTTCCGCGAGGAGATCTTCGGCCCTGTGCTGGCAGTGACCGGCTTCGATACGCTGGAGGAGGCTATCACGCTCGGCAACGACACCGACTATGGCCTGGCGGCGGCGATCTGGACGGCGGATCTCAACAAGGCGGTGAAAGGCTCCCGCGCCCTGCGCGCTGGCACCGTGTTCGTCAACAACTGGGACGGTGGTGACATGACCATGCCATTTGGCGGCTTCAAACAGTCCGGTAACGGTCGCGACAAGTCACTTCATGCGCTGGAGAAGTACACCGAGCTGAAAAGCACCTGGATTCAGCTGGAATAACACGACAAAGCAGCACTATCGGATCAAAAAGGGGGAGAAATCCCCCTTTTGCATTTTTGGCCTTCCATCACCGGGCTCAATCCTTATAATGATAAAAAAGCCAACATGTTAAATATAAAGACAAAAATGCTATTTTTTCTGGGAAGCGTACTTTTTCTGGTGATCGGTTTGCCCCTGCTGTTCTTCGTGCTGGGGCACGGCGAGGCCTACGTGACCTGGGGCCCCTGGATCTCCGCCATCGCCCTGATGTTGTGGCTGTTGATGGACGTCGACAAGATCCGCCGCGGTAAAGGCTGACCGGCCAGTCACCCTCCTCCTTTCCCTCAAACTTCGTTTATTCGCTTCTTTCCCCGCAAAAGGATCGCTACACTGATTTTTTGCGATGTTTTCCCGCATCCAACGCTTCAGTAAAGGTCATCCGCATGCCGCAACAGATCCAGCGTCAGGGCGTCATCTACGCCCTGTGCGCCTATACCCTTTGGGGTATAGCCCCCATCTATTTCAAGACCATCTCTGCCGTCCCGGCCGCCGAGATCCTGACCCACCGGATGATCTGGTCCTGCGTGCTGCTGATGGTACTCACCCTGGCAGGCCGTCAGTGGCACAAGGTGCAGGCGGTGCTGCGCCAGCCAAAAGTGTTGCTCACCCTGGCGTTTACCTCGGTTACCGTCGGCGGCAACTGGCTGCTGTTTATCTGGGCCATCAACAACGGTCACATGCTGGATGCCAGCCTCGGCTACTACATCAACCCGCTGTTCAACGTGCTGCTGGGGATGGTGTTTCTGAGCGAGAAGCTGCGCCGCCTGCAGTGGTGGGCGGTGGCGCTGGCCTTTGCCGGGGTGGCGATCCAGCTTATCGCCTTTGGCTCCTTGCCCTGGATTGCGCTGGTGCTGGCGTCGAGCTTTGCCATCTATGGGCTGGTGCGCAAAAAACTGGCCCTCGATGCCCTCACCGGTCTGCTGATCGAAACTATGATCATGCTGCCGCCAGCGGCCATCTATCTGTGGGGCTTTGCCGACAGCCCCACCAGCCATCTCACCCAGAACGACTGGCACCTCAACCTGCTGCTGATCGCCGCAGGCGCCGTCACCACGGCCCCCCTGCTCTGCTTCACTGCCGCCGCGACCCGGCTCAAGCTCTCCACCCTGGGCTTCTTCCAGTACATAGGCCCCAGCCTGATGTTCATCCTCGCGGTCACCCTCTATGGGGAAGCGCTGGCGATGGACAAACTGCTCACCTTTGCCTGCATCTGGAGTGCGCTGGTGCTGTTCAGTCTGGATGGGCTGCGCAGCGGCAAAGCCGCGCCAAGCCGAACCTGACACCGCCTCACCACCATCGACCCCGGCTCATCAGCCGGGGTTCTTTTTCGTGCCACCAGCGGCCTTCAGACTGCGACTTCCCCTTCTCCAGATCCGACTCGCCATCAACAGACCACACCCGAGTCTCACTATCCCGCCAGAGAGCTATGCTATCCATGAACGGAGCCGAATGGAGGCAACATGCTCAAGCACATTCACGACAGATCCCTGCTTTTTGGTCAGGTTCTGGGGATCATGGTCATTATCACGCTGATCTCCATCAGCTTTTTCGGGCTTTATTCGGTCCGGAGCGCAGCCGATCAGATGGGACAGGGGAAGGATGTGGTAGCCGATATTCTGCCGCCCCCCCTCTACCTCATCGAATCCCAGTTGCAGGTCTACACCCTGCTCCATGCCAAACCGGAGGAGCGGGAGGCCCTGCTGCAAACCCTCGTCCGACTGCAGCAAGAGTTCGAGAGCCGTAACCGCTTCTGGCAAGAGAGCAGCCTGAACGAGCCCCTCAGGGAGCTGCTGCTGGGGGAGCAAAAAGTGCAGGGGGAGCTGTTCTGGCAGTTGCTCAACAACAAGTTTGTCCCCGCCATCAAGGCTGGGGATCTGGCGCAGGCGGGCGCGATTGCGGCACGCCTGCACACCCTCTATAACGCCCACCGGCTAGGGGTGGACGCCACCGTCATCCGCGGTAACGAGTATGCCGCCGAGCAAATGGCCCATCTCGCCAACACAACCCGACTCTGCTACGGCCTGCTGTTGTGCGCCGCACTGCTGGGGGCCGGGCTCATCTTCTGGCTGGGACGCCCCACCCAACAGCGGCTGCTGGCCGCTGGCAAGGCGACCGCCGCTATCGCCGAAGGGGAGTTGAACCGCCCCATGCCAGAGCCGGGGCTTGATGCCATCGGCGAGCTGATCCGCCAGATCGGGGCCATGCGTGACCAGCTGGCAACCCTGGTGGAGTCCCTGCAGCGCAGCGCCAGTACGCTGGATGATCGCGCCACCAGCCTGACCGCCATGGCACAACGGCACACCGATGACAGTCAGGCACAGGTCGGAGCAGCCCAACATATCGAACAGGCCATCGAGCAGCTCACCCACTCCATTCAACAGGCGGGTAGCCAGCTACATCAGGTGGGGGAGCAAACCCTGCAGTCAGCAGAGCGGGCACAAGAGGCGACGATCGCCATCCACACTGTGGAACAGGTGATCGGGGAACAAGTCACGGGAGTGAAGCAGGTCTCCCATACCATTTCGGATCTGGCTGGCCTCTCGCAGCAGATTGCCGGGCTGGCGGGCGCCATTCACGATATTGCGGAGCAGACCAATCTGCTGGCACTGAACGCCGCCATTGAAGCGGCGCGGGCAGGTGAACAGGGGCGCGGTTTTGCCGTGGTGGCCGATGAAGTACGCTCACTGGCGACCCGCACCGGCAGCGCCACCACAGAGATCAACACCATCATCGGCAAGATCCAGGATGTCAGCCTGCGCGCCGCCAGCGAGATGGATACCGAGCTGGCCCGGGTCGAACAGGCGGTCACTCACACGATGACAGCGCGCCAAAGCGTCGCCCAGATCGCGCAGAGCTGCGAGGAGATCAATCAGCGCATCGCTCAGGTCGATCAGTTGATGAGCGATGAGACCCGGCTGGTGCAGGGGATCCACCATCAGGTCGGCGAGATGTCGCGGTTGGCGGCCGAGGCCAACCAGAGCGCCAGTCAGGCCGCCGAAGAGGCGACCATGGTCGCCCAGCACGCCCGCATCCTGACCAGACAGACTCACCACTTCCATCTCGACACCACCCGCCATTGATCCCCGGTGCTGACGGGAGTCAGCGCTCCCCTTTTTCTCTGCACAGGTTAAATGGGTAGCATTAGACTCCATGAGGGAATAGGATCCGCCCCTCTGAAAACCAACTGCAAGGATCAACAGACATGAATCGAAAATGGTCGCTCCCCATCGTGGCAATCGCGGGGGGAGCGTTACTCTGGCTTGGCAACACCTTTGGTATGAAATGGGCTCTGATGGCCCTGATCGGATTCGGCTTCGGCTTCACCCTCTCCTTCAGCCGCTTCGGCATCGTCTTCGGTTGGCGCGAAATGCTGACCAAGCACAACAGTTACTATGTGCGGGTTCACCTGCTCACCATCGCCATCGAAATTCTGCTGTTCACCACCTTCCTCTCCTTTAGCCACGCCCTGTTTGGCGATGCCATGGTGGGTAACGTGATGGCTATCGGCATTCCCTTCATCGTCGGTGCCTTCCTGTTCGGCATCGGCATGCAGCTGGCAGGCGTCTGCGCCACCGGCACTCTTTACTGCTGCGGCGAGGGGCAACCCCGCTTCTGGCTGGTGCTGATCTGCTACGGCATCGGCACCCTTATCAGCAACCAGTTCCGCCCCGAACTGGAGGCTACCTTCTCCAGCCATGTGGTGCTGGCCAAGGATTTGACCGGCAATATCTGGAGCGGCATGCTGCTCAACCTAGCGCTGGTCGCCGCGCTGTTCCTGCTGTTTCGCAACAGCGAACTCAAGCGCACCGGCGAGCTCAAGCCCCTCTTCAGCGGCGGCAACCTGTTCTGGCGCGATGGCCGCTTCACCGTGCTGACCGGCGGCATCATCATCGCCCTGCTCAACTCGTCCGTGGTCGCTCTGCACGGCTCGGCCTGGACCATCACCGGCGCCGTCTATGACATGGCGCTGCGCGGTGCCTCCCTGTTTGGCCTGTTCGAGGGGAACCCGAAACTGGCCCAGCCGCTCTTTATCAACCCCATGGTCGGCATGTTCTGGCTCGGTATTCTGGGGGCCATGCTGGCGCGCTGTTTGAGCGGTGGCGGCACCTTCGCCCCGATGCGGACCGGCAACAGTCTGGCCTCCATCATCGGCGGCCTGTTGATGGGGATGGGAGCCATGTACGCCGCCTGCAACCTCGGCGGCTTCTTCGATGGCACCGCCTCTGGCAGCCTGCACGGCTGGGTCTGGATGCTGATGGCCCTCGCTGGCAGTCTCATCGGCATCCGCCTGCGCCCGCTGTTCGGGCTCTGAGGCACGACATCGTAAACACCCCATAAGAAACGGGAGGCCAAGCCTCCCGTTTTTACATTTATCGATCCCGTTGCTCTGCTTATTGGACAGGCTGGGAGACCCCTTCCAGATGGATTTCTACCCGGCGATCCGGTGCCAGACAGGCGATCAGCTCCTGCTTGGAGCGGCTGGCACAGCTGCTGCCAGTGACCGGATTGGCCTTGCCACGTCCCTCGACTCGTACCTTGTCGGCATACAAGCCTTTGGATACCAGATAGCTGGCCACGCTCTGGGCCCGCTTCTCGGATAGCGCCAGGTTGTAGTTGTCGGAACCGATGCGGTCGGTATAACCGATGACAGTTGCGACACCATCTTTCGGATTGGCCGCCACAATCTGGCTGAACAGGGCATCGAGCGCCTGATTGGCAGCCGGTTTCAGGGTCGCCTTGTTGAACTCGAACAGCACATCGGAACTCAGGCTGAAGGTTTTGGGCTCCACCACGGCTACAGGTGCCGGTTCGGCGGCCGGAGCGGGCGCCGGAGCAGCGACCTCGCCACCTTGCTGACCGAAGCGATAGAGCATCCCGAACGAGATCAGGCCGTTATCCATCTCGATACCGGAGCGATCGAGAGAGGCATCTCCCAGCGGCGTGGTGTACTGGTACTCCAGACGGGCAGCCCAGTCACGATCGATGGCGTATTCGGCACCCAGCGCACCAACGAAGGCAGCGCCATGCTTCTTGCCGGTCTCGCTGGTATTGGCGAAGCTGATCTCGCTATCCGTCCAGGCATAGGCACCGCCCAGTCGGCCATAAAGATCGAGCACATTCGTTGCCGGGAAGCTGATCTTCATGGTGGCCTGAATCATCTGGCCTTTGGCTTCGGTATTGAGGGTATTGGCGCCAGTGCCCGAAGTGGTGTCGTATTTGCCAAGCCAGTCATAGCCCAGCTCGAAGCCCAGATTGGGGTTGAGCTGGTAACCGGCGAACAGGCCCAGACCCAGATCATCCGTGTTCTCGCTGGTATTACCCAACGTCTGGGCAATCGACTCGGCATACTGGTTGTGGTCAACGCCATAGTAATTGGACCAACCGGCCTTGCCACCGACATACCAGGTATTGTCCTGAGCGGCAGCCTGCACGGCTCCGGCCGCCAGCAAACCACTGACCAATACGGCAAGCATGGATTTATTCATATTTTCGCCTCTGCAATAAGTCGTTATGGGCGCCTGAGTGCGCACTCTTCCCTGTGTGAAGCCGTCAGGCGGCCTCTCCGCTATTCAGGGTATCCCATCCGAACGCAGCCTCAAATGACCAAGCCATCAGGAGTGTGAGCTTGCCAGCAATATCCGGCGTAAAAATCACCTGTGTACCTATTCACACTGTTTTGCCAGTTAAACCATGACGTTGCGTCGTACGGAGTGGACCTATCCACACACAGCAATAGAAAAGGGAGGCATAAAGCCTCCCTTGAAGCCCCCCTTGCTCAACTGGCCAGAAACAGCCGGTAGGCGGGGTCGTCGCTCACCTCTTTCCAGCCGTAGCCAATCTCGCGCAGGTAGTCGTGGAAGGCGGCCACGTCCTCGTCCGGCAGCTCGAAGGCGCAGAGCACCCGGCCGTAGTCGGCACCGTGGTTGCGGTAGTGGAACAGGCTGATGTTCCAGCGACAGCCGAGGGTCTCGAGGAAGCGCATCAGGGCACCCGGCTGCTCCGGAAACTTGAAGCTGTAGAGACGTTCACCAAGGGGCCGGGCCGGGCGGCCGCCAATCATATAGCGCACATGATTCTTGGCCAGCTCGCTCTCGGTCATGTTGACCACCGGATAGCCGTTGCCGCCGAGCTGATCGATGATCTGGCCCAGCTCCTCGTCACCACCGGTGAGGCGCACCGAGACGAACAGCGACGCCTGCTCGGCATCGGCGTAGCGATAGTTGAACTCGGTCACCATGCGCGGCCCGAGCTGACGGCAGAAGTCGAGGAAGGCCCCCTTGCGCTCGGGGATGGTCACCGCCAGCATGCCCTCGCGCTTCTCGCCAATCTCGCAGCGCTCCGACACGTAGCGCAGGCTGTGGAAGTTGACGTTGGCACCGGACAGAATGGCCGCCATCCGGCCACCCTTGACCTGCTCCCGCTCGCTGTAGGCCTTGAGGCCCGCCAGCGACAGGGCCCCCGACGGTTCGGCAATGGCGCGGCAGTCGTCGAAGATGTCTTTCAGTGCGGCGCAGATCTGGTCGTTGGAGACGGTCACCACCTCGTCCAGATACTGGTTGCACAGGCGGAAGGTCTCCTCGCCGATGCGCTTGACCGCCACCCCGTCGGCAAACAGCGAGACCCGCTCCAGATTGACCGGCTCGCCAGCCGCCAGCGCGGCCTTGAGGCAGGCAGACCCTTCAGCCTCCACCCCGATCACCTTCACATCCGGCAGCAGCTGCTTGATATAGACCGCCACCCCGGCGGCCAACCCGCCCCCCCCCACCGGCACGAATACGTGGGTGAGGTGGGTATCCTGCTCCAACAGCTCCTTGCCGATGGTGCCCTGCCCGGCGATCACCTCAACGTCGTCAAACGGCGGGATCAGGGTGTAGCCCTCAAGCGTGGAGAGGCGGCGACTCTCGCCATAGGCCTCGTCGAAGCTGTTGCCGAACAGCATTACGTTGCCGCCCTGACGGCGTACCGCATCGATCTTGATATCCGGCGTGGTCTTGGGCATCACGATGATCGCCTTGATGCCGAGCTTGGCGGCAGACAGGGCGACCCCCTGCGCGTGGTTGCCGGCAGAGGCGGCGATAACGCCGCGTGCCTTCTGCTCCTCAGTCAGGGTGGCAATCTTGTGATAGGCGCCGCGCAGCTTGAAGGAGTGGACCGGTTGCAGATCCTCCCGCTTCAGGCTGACGTGGTTGCCGAGCCGCTCGGAGAGTTTCTTCAGGGTTTGCAAGGGGGTGACCCGCGCCGCCTCGTAGACGGGAGAGAGCAACACCTTGCGTAGATAATCCGCCGCAGAGACCATGATTTATTCCCCCAGCATCGAGCGATCGCGAACCGCGCCTTTATCGGCGCTGGTGGCGAACATGGCGTAGGCACGCAGGGCAAAGGAGACCTGGCGCTGACGATCGAGCGGCTTCCAGCCACGGGCTTCCACGGCAACGCGGCGGGCAGCCAGCACGCTGTCGGCCACCTCCAGCACCATGCTGCGGGCCGGGATGTTGATGCTGATGATGTCGCCATCCTCCACCAGACCGATAGTGCCGCCGGAAGCAGCTTCCGGCGAGACGTGGCCGATGGAGAGACCCGAAGTACCGCCGGAGAAACGGCCATCGGTGATCAGGGCGCACGCCTTGCCCAATCCCATGGATTTCAGATAGGTGGTGGGGTAGAGCATCTCCTGCATGCCCGGCCCCCCTTTCGGCCCTTCGTAGCGGATCACCACTACCTCGCCTGCTTTCACGGTACCATCGAGGATGCCGTTCACCGCGCTCTCCTGACTCTCGAACACCCGGGCCGGACCACGGAAGGTGAGGTTCTCCTCATCTACCCCGGCAGTCTTGACGATGGCACCGTTGACCGCGAGGTTGCCAGAGAGCACCGCCAGGCCGCCCTCCTGGCTGTAAGCGTTGTCCAGCGAGCGGATGCAGCCTTCGGCGCGGTCCAGATCCAGCTCTGGCCAGCGACAATCCTGACTGAACGCCTTGGTGGTGCGGATGCCGGCCGGACCAGCTCGGTAGAAGTCCACCACCTCCTGACTCGGCTGGCGGCTGACGTCATATTCATCGAGCTGCTCGACGAGAGAGCAACCCAGCACGGTACGGGTATCCCCATGCACCAGACCCGCTTTTTCCAGCTGGCCCAGAATGGCGACCACGCCGCCGGCACGGTGCACATCTTCCATGTGATATTTCTGGGTGGAGGGCGCCACCTTGCACAGTTGCGGCACCTTGCGGGACATGCGGTCGATATCAGCCATGGTGAAGTCGACGCCCGCCTCCTGCGCTGCCGCCAGCAGGTGCAGCACGGTATTGGTAGAGCCGCCCATGGCGATATCGAGCGCCATGGCGTTCTCAAATGCCGCCTTGGTGGCGATATTGCGCGGCAGTGCCGAGGCATCGTCCTGCTCATACCAGCGCTTGGCCAAAGTCACGATGCGCTGACCCGCCAGCTTGAACAGTTGCTCGCGGTCGCTGTGGGTTGCCAGCATTGAGCCGTTGCCCGGCTGGGAGAGGCCAAGCGCCTCTGTCAGGCAGTTCATGGAGTTGGCGGTAAACATGCCGGAGCAGGAGCCGCAGGTGGGGCAAGCACTGCGTTCCACCTGTTCGCTCTGGGCATCGGAGACCTTGGGGTCGGCGCCCTGGATCATGGCGTCTACCAGATCCAGCTTGATGATCTGGTCGGAGAGCTTGGTCTTGCCCGCTTCCATCGGGCCGCCGGAGACGAAGATCACCGGAATGTTGATGCGCAGGGCCGCCATCAGCATCCCCGGGGTGATCTTGTCGCAGTTGGAGATACAGACCATGGCGTCGGCGCAGTGGGCGTTGACCATATACTCCACCGAGTCGGCAATCAGCTCGCGCGACGGCAGGGAGTAGAGCATGCCGCCATGGCCCATGGCGATGCCGTCATCTACGGCGATGGTGTTGAACTCCTTGGCCACCCCGCCAGCGGCTTCAATCTCGCGCGCCACCAGCTGACCCAGATCCTTGAGGTGGACGTGGCCCGGCACGAACTGGGTGAAGGAGTTGACCACGGCGATGATGGGTTTGCCGAAATCCTGATCGGTCATTCCGGTGGCACGCCACAGGGCGCGAGCCCCGGCCATGTTACGTCCGTGGGTGGTGGTGGCGGATCTCAACTTCGGCATTGTCTCTACTCCCTGAATGCCCATATGGGCTCGATGCGTTATGCGGTGATGATACGAGTGGATCGGAATCGATCCTGGTGAAGGCTCCTCTGGGAAGCGCTCACCGGAAGCGACTCGGGGAGGCATGGAGCCTCCCCTCTCTCATCAGTCGTTGACGGGCGTCAGCCAGCCCCACTTGTCCTCGGTCTGGCCATTGAACAGGCCGAAGAAGGCGTTTTGCAGCTGCTCGGTCACCGGGCCACGGCTGCCAGCGCCCACCTTCATCCGATCGACGGAGCGCACCGGGGTCACCTCGGCGGCGGTGCCGGTCATAAAGATTTCATCTGCGACATAGAGCGCCTCGCGGGGCAGCGCCTGCTCACGCACCTCGTAACCCAGATCACGGGCCAGCGTCATGATGGTGTCGCGGGTGATGCCGGGCAGGATGGCAGCAGTAGCAGGCGGGGTAAACAGCACGCCATTCTTCACCAGGAACAGGTTCTCCCCCGCCCCTTCGCTCAGGTAGCCGTTCACATCCAGCGCCAGCCCCTCGGCAAAGCCGTTGCGCTTGGCCTCGCGGCTGATCAGCTGGGATGACAAATAGTTGCCACCCGCCTTGGCGCCGGTGGGGATGGTGTTGGGAGCGAGCCGGTTCCATGAGGTGACACAGACATCCACCCCGTTTTTCAGCCCCTCTTCCCCCAGATAAGCGCCCCAAGGCAGGGCTGCCACCATCAGATCAGCCTTGGCATCCAGCGGCGGATGCAGCCCCAGCCCCACGTTGCCGACAAAGGCCAGCGGGCGCAGGTAGCCGCTCTTCAGGCCGTTCTCGCGCACCACGGTGCGGCAGGCTTCATTCACTTCGGACTCGCTGTAGGGGACGTCCATCCAGTAAATCTTGGCGGAGTCGAACAGGCGGCGGGTGTGCTCCTGCAGACGGAAGATACAGGTTCCTTTGGGGGTATCGTAGGCGCGCACACCCTCAAACACCGAGGAGCCGTAGTGCAGGGCGTGGCTCATCACGTGCACCTGAGCATCTTGCCAGGGCACCAGTGTGCCGTTGAACCAGATGTACTTTGGTTGAGAGGCTGATTGGGAAGGCTGTGACATTGGCTTGGCTCCTTAAGCTCTGATCCGGGGTTGCTGTTCCAGTGCATCGACCCGGGAGACGTCCACCAGCTTCACCAGCTGGCTCCACAACTGCTGGATGGGACGCACCGACTCGACAGTAACCGTGATCCGCAGCTGTTGGCAATCCTGCTCCATATTAAGGGCGCAGAGATTGAAACCGCGGTGACGCACCACCCGCAGCACCCGCTCCATCACTTCGGGTCTGGGCTGGGCGTGGATATGCAGGGTGTGTTGTGCAAATGCTGGCTGGGCAAGGGTGTGCGGGTTCATGGGCGTTGCTCCATCATCTGGTGGTTGGCGACTCCCGGCGGAACCAGGGGCCAGACGTTTTCTTCCTCTGAAATGGCCACATGCAGCAGGTAGGCACTCTCGCTTGCCAGCAGGCGATCGAGGGCACCGGCTATCTGCTCCTTGTATGTGATGGTCTCGCCCGGAATGCCGAAGGCGGCAGCCAGGGCGACGAAATCGGGGTTGTCGGAGAGGATGGTCTCGCTGTAGCGGCCGTCGAAGAACAGCTCCTGCCACTGGCGCACCATACCGAGGCGCTGATTATCCAGCAGCACCATCTTCACCTTGAGCTGGGCGCGGCGGATGGTGCCAAGCTCCTGCACATTCATCATGAAAGAGCCGTCACCGCTCACCAGTACCACTTCATCCTCCGGACGCGACATCTTGGCGCCGATGGCGGCGGGCAGACCAAAGCCCATGGTGCCGAGACCGGCGCTGGAAAGGTGGTTGCGTGGGCTGGTGAAGCGCATGTGTTGGGCGACCCACATCTGGTGCTGACCCACATCGCAGGCCACCACGCTGCTCTCCAGCAGCCGGGCAGAGAGCTGCTTGAGCAGAGCCGGGGCATAGATGGCCTGACCAGGATGGTCGTAGCGAAACGCATATTCACGGGCCATGGCGGCACAGTGTTCACGCCAGGGGGCAATGTCGAGAGTCATGGCGAGGCGCGGCAGCACCTGTTTGAGATCCGTGGTGATACCCACCTCGGCAGCGCGGCGCTTGCCGAACTCGGCAGCATCCACATCGAGATGGATCACCTTGGCCTCGGGAGCGAACTCTTCCAGCTTGCCAGTCACCCTGTCGTCGAAACGGGCACCCACCACCAGCAGCAGATCGCACTGCTGCACCGCGTAGTTGGCGGCCTTGGTGCCGTGCATGCCGAGCATGCCGAGATAAACGGGGCTGTCGGGGTCGAGTGCACCGATCCCCTTGAGGGTGGTGACCGCAGGCATGCCGGTGACGGCGGCAAAGTCACGCAGCTGCTGCTCGGCATTGGCCATGCCTACCCCGCCACCGACGTAGAGTACCGGGCGCTCGGCAGCAGCGATCAGAGTGCGGGCTGCGGTCAGTTCCGAGGGGTTGAGCGCCTCCGGCTCTTCCACTGCAAACAGCGGGCTCTGGGCAGGCACCGCGGCCAGTTGCACATCCTTGGGGAGATCGATCAGCACAGGGCCGGGGCGACCTTCGGTGGCGATAGCGAAAGCTTCTGCCAGCACGCGCCCCAGATCGGCGGCATCCGTCACCATGAAGGAGTGCTTGGTACAGGAGAGGGACATGCCGAGCACGTCGACCTCCTGAAACGCATCGGTGCCGATGGCGGAACAGGGCACCTGACCGCTGATGGCCACCAGCGGCACCGAATCGAGCAGCGCCTCCGCCAGACCGGTCACCAGATTGGTGGCGCCGGGGCCGGAGGTGGCGATGCAGACGCCCACCTGACCAGAGGCGCGGGCATAACCAACCGCAGCCATGGCGGCGCCCTGCTCGTGGCGGCAGAGCTGATGGGCCAGACCACCGTCATACAGAGCATCGTAGACCGGCATGATGGCCCCGCCCGGGTAACCAAACACCTGGGTCACACCCTGTTTCTTGAGAGCCTGTACCAAAAACTGCGCGCCGTTCATGTGGAAAATCCTGTCCTTTGGTCGAAAAAAAACCCCCGAGCTGTGAGGCTCGGGGGTCGCTTGTTTCGTTCTGTCCGGTGGTGGGTCTATCCCTTGTTCCGTACAGCTAAACGAGCCCCGAGCGGTGAGATAATAATCACCACTAGGACCACAATAATGCTGACGAAACGGGAGGCCATGTTCATAGTTACAACCGGAAATCCTGTGAAATTGGGGCGATTTTCACCGCGAATGGCTATTAGAACTAGCACGGTGATTTTTATTGGGCAAGACTTTTTTCTGTGACAACCCACTGATTTTGGCTATTCCCCAGCCGGAACTTTGGAATAAAAAACCAACAACAAGCAGTTAGTCAGAACATATATCAACTCAAGGACGGGATTTATGTCATTAGCTGTGGTTTATAGCCGTGCCAGCCTCGGGATCGCGGCCCCGCAAGTTACGGTGGAAGTTCACCTCTCCAACGGCCTGCCCGCCTTCAATATGGTCGGCCTACCAGAAACCTCGGTGAAGGAGTCGCGAGATCGGGTCCGCAGCGCCCTGCTCAACGGCAATTTCGAGTTCCCGAGCAAACACATCACAGTCAATCTGGCCCCCGCTGATCTGCCCAAGGAGGGAGGCCGTTTTGATCTGGCTATCGCTATCGGCATTCTCGCCGCTTCCAAGCAGATACCGGCAAAATATCTGCTCGATCACGAATTTTTAGGCGAGTTGGCCCTGACCGGCGAGATCCGGCCCGTACTAGGGGTGCTGCCCGCCGTGCTCGCCTGCCGGGATGCGGGGCGCACCCTGCTGGTACCGCGAGAGAACGGCCCGGAAGCGTCCCTCATTCAGGATGCCGAGGTGCGCACCGCCCACCAGTTGCTGGCCGTCACCGCCTGGCTGGCGGGTCAGTACGAACTGCCGCTGCCGGCCCCCCAAAGCTCGGAGAGCCTGCCCGACGTACCAGATCTGCAGGATGTTATCGGCCAGTCTCAGGCCAAGCGGGCGCTGGAGATCGCCGCCGCCGGCAGCCACAACCTGCTGTTCATCGGCCCGCCCGGCACCGGCAAGAGCATGCTGGCGAGCCGATTGCCCGGCATCTTGCCGCCGCTCAGCGAGCAGGAGGCGCAGCAGACCGCCGCAATCCACTCCATCGGTGGCCTCACCCCGCGCGCCGGTCACTGGCACCACAGACCCTATCGCACGCCCCACCACAGTGCCTCAGCGGTGGCGCTGGTGGGCGGTGGCAGCCACCCGCGGCCCGGCGAAATTTCGCTGGCCCACAACGGGGTGCTGTTTCTCGACGAACTGCCCGAATTCGAGCGCAAGGTGCTCGACTCCCTGCGTGAGCCGCTGGAGACGGGCCACATCACCATCAGCCGGGCCGCCCGCCAGGTGGATTTTCCCGCCCGCTTCCAGCTGGTCGGCGCCATGAATCCCAGCCCCTGTGGCCACTATGGCGACGGCCAGACCCGCTCCAGCCCGGATCAGATCTTGCGCTACCTCGGCAAGCTCTCCGGCCCCTTTCTCGACCGCTTCGACCTGACAGTTGAGGTGCCGCAGCTGCCCAAGGGGAGCCTGACCGGCAAGGCGGAGCGGGGGGAGTCGAGCCAGCAGATCCGCGATCGGGTGCTGGCGGCGCGAGAGCGCATGCTGAGTCGTAACGGCAAGCTCAACAACCTGCTGGATAGCCGTGAGATAGAGGATATTTGCCGCTTATCACCGCAAGATGCCGAATTTTTGGAGAACGCCATCCAGAAGCTGGGGCTCAGCATCCGGGCCTGGCATCGCATCCTGCGGGTGTCACGCACCATCGCCGATCTGGCCGGGCAACCCGCCATCGGCAAGGAGCATCTTATCGAGGCGCTCGGTTATCGCGCCATGGACAGGCTGCTGTCGCGATTGCGCAGCAGCTGACAGAAGGGAAAGGGTGAGTCCAACCCCGTAACGGCTCTGAATGGTCTCACGGGCAATCGGCTGATATTATGGCCACAGATCTGACCACTTGATGGCCCTTTATCGACAGCAAGACGGACCCGACTCATGCCCAACAAGCTGACAGAGCGACTGCGCGGCAGCCTCTCCACCCTGCTCTATTTTTTCAACACCCTCTTCTGGTTTGTCCCCATCTTCTCGCTGGGTCTGCTCAAGCTCCTGCTCCCCCTCAAGGGGTGGCGCACCCTCTGCAACTGGCTGCTCGATAGCTGTGCCAGCTGCTGGATCGGTTTCAACAATCTGATCCAGAAAACCATCATCAAAACCCCTTTCGAGGTGGTCGGAGTGGACAAAGGGCGCCGGAATGAGTGGTATATGGTGATTGCCAACCATCAATCCTGGGTCGACATACTGGTATTGCAGCGGGTTTTTAACCAAAAAATCCCCTTCCTGAAGTTTTTCCTCAAGAAAGAGCTGATTTGGGTACCTTTTCTCGGTCTGGCATGGTGGGCGCTCGACTTCCCCTTCATGCGGCGATATTCCAGGAAATTTCTGGAAAAGCATCCCCATCTGAAGGGAAAAGACATAGAAACAACCCGTAAAGCCTGTGCCAGGTTCCGCCACATTCCAGTGAGTGTGATGAACTTCGTCGAAGGCACCCGCTTCACCAAGGGCAAACATCAGAAGCAGGGTTCGCCCTATCGTCACCTGCTCCAACCGAAAGCAGGCGGCATCGCCTTTACCCTGGCAGCCATGGGTGACCAGTTGCATCAACTGGTGGATGTCACTATCGCCTATCCGGACGGCATCCCCAGCTACTGGGACTTCATGTGTGGCCGGGTCGGGCAAATCAAGGTTCAGGTCCGCTATTTGCCGATCGACCGCAAGCTGGTGGGGGATTACTTCAATGACCCCGAGTTCCAACAAGAGTTTCAACAGTGGTTGAACGGGATCTGGCACGAAAAGGACCAGACCCTGAGCCAACTGCTGGCAACCAAGGCGCAGTAAACATTCATGCTATCCCTGCTTCCCGGCCCGCTGGTGCTGATCATCAGCGCGGGCCTGACCATCCTTTTCACCGCCTTGTGCGCCAGCCTGATCCTGCTGGTGTCGCTGGCCAAACTAGTACTGCCGATCCCGGCCTTTGGCCGCGCCTGCAGCCGCCTCAACAACCGCTTCATGCGTCTGTGGCTGGCCTGCAATGCGCTGGTGATCCGCCTCACCACCCGTATTGACTGGCAGGTAGAGGACAATACCAAGCTGCGCAAGGATGGCTGGTATCTCATCATCAGCAACCATATGAGCTGGACCGATATCGTGGTGCTCGGCCACCTGTTCCGCGATAGGCTGCCGGTGCCCAAGTTCTTCATGAAGCACGAGCTCATCTACATCCCGCTGCTGGGGCTCGCCTGCTGGGGGCTCGATATGCCCTTTATGCGCCGCTATTCGAGAGAGTTTCTGTTAAGAAATCCCCATCTGCGCGGCAAGGATATCGAGACCACCCGCAACGCCTGCGAGAAGTTTCGCCACATCCCCACTACCGTCATCAACTTCGTGGAAGGAACCCGCTTCACCGAGCAGAAACGGGATGCGGCCCGCTCCCGCTATCGTCACCTGATGCCGCCCAAGGCGGCAGGACTGGCCTTTACACTGGCGGCCATGGGCGAGCAGTTCGACAGCCTGATCAACGTCACCATCCGCTATCCGGACAACGCCGAGACCCCGTTCAAGGACTTCCTGATGGGACGGGTAAAACGCATTCAGGTGCGGATTGAGGAGCTGCCGGTGAATGAGCAGCTGATTGGAGATTACTTCAACGACAAGCAGTTCAAGCGCGGTTTTCAGGAGTGGCTAAACCAGCGCTGGCAGGAGAAGGACGAGGTGCTGGAGGGGTGGCAGAGCGGTCAGTCACCGCTGCCAGTTGCCGCCAAATCCGGGGAGGAATCCAAAGAGAGTGCCGAGGCCAACTCGGCCAACTGATCTTCGGAAAAGACTGCAATCCCGTGGCGGCGCAGCAGGGCAGTGGTCTTGCCCTCGCCCGCCACAGAAACACCTTCGAAGCGGCCGTTATAGATACGGCCGCTACCACATGAGGGGCTCCCCTCTTTCAGCAGGGCGAAGCGAATGCCCTGCGTCTGACAGATTTCCAGCGCCAGCTCGGCGCCGCGATCAAACTCGGCAGTCACATCCAGTCCGCTCGCCGTCACTACGCGCTCGCCCTGCCGCTCGGCAGGAGGGCGCGGGGTCGGCAAACCGCCAGCCACTTCGGGGCAAAACGCCAGCGCCCGCCCCTCGGCACCCAGCTCACTCAGCCAGTCGCTGACGATCCCCTTGCTCTGACCGTCGTAACGCACCGGCTGACCCAGCAAGCAGGCACTCACCAGCACCTTGTGCACGCTGGTATCACTCATGCTTCCGCTCCATGCATCACTTGATCGAACATCACGCAGCAGGGGCTCTCCAGCCGGTAGAGGATGGCGGGACGCTGTTTGCCGGTGCGCTTGCGGCCGGTATCCACCAGAATGTCGGCGCGATGGATCCGCTTGCGAAATGCCGCCGTATTCATGGGTGTTTGCAGGATGATTTCAAAGGCGCGCTGCACCTCGGAGAGGGTGAACTCGGGCCCCAGCAGTTGTAGCGGCAGGGTGCTGTAACGGCTCTTGATCCGCAGCCGCTCCAGCCCCTTGGCGATGAGCTGAACATGGTCGAAGGCGAGGCTCAGCCCCGGCAGGTTGGCGAGTGGATGCCAGCAGCCGTGGATCGCTTCCACTTCCGGATCCACAAGGCAGAGATAGACCAGGGTCGTGGACCAGCCGCGGGGATCCCGCTCCAGATTGCCGAGGGTGCAGACCTGCTCGCTGTAGCAGTGACCGAGCCCCCACTCCGCCAGCAGACGGCGCTGGGCGGCATCCAGATCCCGATCCCGGGTCTCGTCGATGCGCAGCGCAGGCAGTTGCCAGCAGTGGGCAAAGGGGGGGCGATCGCGGGTCTCGAGCAGCAGCTCGAGCCGCTCCTCATGCAACCGCAGCACCACCATATCCAGACTCATTCTCAGCATGCCGATCGCCCTGCTCGCCTTCCATTAATGTTTGGTAGATAATATCACACGAATAGTATGTGCAGGAGCCAATCATGGGAACCGTCGCCAGCCTGGATATTGATGCGCAGAAGGGCTTTACCCCCCTCTGCCCGAACGAACTGCCCGTTGCGGGCGGTGATGATATTGTGGCTGCGCTCAACGCTCAGGCCACCCTCGCCACGCTGCGGATCGGCAGCAAGGACTCTCACCCCGCCAATGCCGACTGGGCCGTTTCTGACCCCGCCGGCATGCTGCTGCCGCTGGATCTGCCCAACGCCGACCTCACCTGGCCGGTGCACTGCGTACCGGGCAGCAAAGGCTTCGAGCTGCTCGACGGCCTGCCCGCTCCCATCGACTATGACTTCTTCGTCTGGAAGGGGGTCGAACCGGATCTCCATCCCTACGGCACCTGCTTCCACGACCTGGCCGAACGGCGCAGCACCGGACTCATCGAATTCCTGCAAGCCCGCAAGGTCGATACCGTACTGGTCGGCGGCCTTGCCACCGACTACTGTGTCAAAACCAGCGTGCTGCAACTGCGCCGCGCCGGTTTCCGGGTAATCGTCCATCTCGACGCCTGCCGTGGCATCGCCCCCGCGACGGTTGCCAGCGCCCACACCCAGATGATCGAGGCAGGGGCCGAACTGGCCCAGACCCTGATCGATGTACAACGCCTGCTGGACGCCTGATATGCCACCGATTCTTACCAGCCTTCTCGACACCGACGCCTGCACGTTACATATGCGGCAGGGGAGCTCCATCGTGCTCACCAGTCTGCGAGGAGCCTGATATGCCCCCAATCCTCACCAGCCTGCTCGACACCGACGCCTACAAGCTGCATATGCAGCAGGCGGTGTTCCATCGCTATCCGGATGCCGAGGTGGTGGCCGAGTTTCACAGCCGCAATGAAGAGGATCTGCTGCCCATGATGGGGCAGATCGAGGAGCAACTGCGCCTCGCCGGCTCCCTGCGACTGACCAGGCCAGAGCTCGATTTTCTGGCCGAGCGTCCCTTCTTCACTCCTGACTACCTCGACCACCTGCGCCGCAAGCCGCTCGACGCCTCCCTGCTCAAGGTGTTCGAGCAGGATGGCCGCATCAATGTGCGGGTCGAGGGCCCCTGGCAGGATGTGATCCTGTGGGAAATCCCGGTGCTTGCCATCATCAGCGAGATGCGTAACCGCTTCCGCTACCCCCAGTTCGGCGTCAGCCATGCGCTGGAGCGGCTCGATCAGAAGATCGACAAGCTGGAGAAGGAGCTGAGCAGCGACGAGATGAGCGAGTTCAACCTCATCGACTTCGGCACCCGCCGCCGCTTCTCCCATGCGGTACAGGATGCGGTAGTGGGTCGCCTCAAGGAGCGGCTGCCGGCGTTTCGCGGCACCAGCAACTACATGCTGGCCCAGAAGTACAAGCTGCCCGCGGTCGGCACCCAGGCCCATGAGTGGTTCCAGGCGCACCAGCAACTCGGCTTCCCGCTGGAGCACAGCCAGCGCGCTGCCCTCACCAGCTGGCTGGACGAGTTCACCGACCATCTCGGTATCGCCCTGACCGACTGCATCACCATGGATGCCTTCCTGCGGGACTTCGACTTCGAGCTGGCCAGCAGCTATCAGGGCTTGCGCCACGACTCCGGCGATCCCGTGGTGTGGGGCGAGAAGGCGATCAGCCACTATCAGCGGCTCGGCATCGACCCCACCGACAAGACCCTGGTCTTCTCCGACGGGCTCAACCTCGACAAGGCGGTGCAGCTGTTCCGTCACTTCCGTGGCCGCATCAACACCAGCTTCGGCATCGGCACCAAGCTCACCTGCGATCTGCCCGGCGTCAGCCCGATGAACATCGTCTTCAAGCTGATCGAGTGCAATGGCGGCCCGGTTGCCAAGATCTCCGATAGCCCGGGCAAGACCCTCTGCCGGGATGCGGAGTTTATCCGCAACCTCAAACAGGCGTTCCACGTCGGGGTCTGATCTTCCCGAACACCAGAAAACAAAAAGCCCGCCGGTTCACACCGGCGGGCTTTTTTATCGACTCTGTCCCG